>DYHU01000718.1 GCA_020724025.1 Syntrophorhabdus sp.
TCCAGGAGAGGGCGCCTGAGATGGGTTGCTTTGGAACGAACCGTGCCCTTTCCCTCTGAAGCACCGGACCATAATCTCCACGGACGGCTTTGTTAAAGCCGCTCTCCCTTTCATCCACTCTCTGGACCTGATCGTCATGGATGATTGTGGTCGGACGGTCCACCCTTTTCAGGGTATGAACAGGAAAAGTCTCAAAATCGCGCTTGTGATAGCCACTCATCATATCCTCTTGATGATGAAACTGAAAGATGGGAGGCTACAGTTTCATCAGTCGCCTCGCATTGCCCTCAAAAATTGCATGGCGCTCTTGGGGGCTGATCTCTAAACTCTCGATAATCTCGATGGTCCATCGGATATAAGCCGAGCCTTTTTCCGGATCAAAGGGCATATCGGACCCAAACAGAACCCTCTCCGGCCCGAAGAATTTCAACCCGCAAATGGTTGCCTCCCTCGCTCCAAAAAGTGCTGTATCCGCATAAAAAAGTTTGAAGTAATCTAAATGGGGTTTTTTCAGTTTTTTCAATATGAGTGTGTAATCCTCATCCGATGTCCGGGCGCCTAATTGATCCCAACCTGGTCCCACTCTTCCTTCAAAATATGGAATCATCCCCCCAAAATGATGGGTGATGATTTTAAGATCGGGATGTCGGTCGAAAAGGCCTGAAAAGGCCAGATGCGCCATGGCCACGCTGGTCTCATAGGGCCAGCCAAAAGTCCACCAGATCTCGTAATGGCTTTTAGGCTCCCCTTTGTAATCCGGAAAATCGGCTCCCCGTGCAGGATGCATCCAGATGGGTCGATCGAGCTCAGCCATGAGATCGAAGAGTGGCATGGTCTCCGGCCGTGTCAGAGGGCGACCCAGAACATTCGTAAATATTTGGACCCCCACCGCTCCAAGTTCTTTGATGGCCCGGGTTGTCTCTTTCAAAAGCCCCTCGGGGTCATTCATCGGTAACGAGGCGATAAAGCCAGGGAAACGACCCGGATATTTCTGAACCAGCTCGGCCATTCCATCATTGGCCA
>DYHU01000719.1 GCA_020724025.1 Syntrophorhabdus sp.
TGGCCATGGCCGCAACCATCTCCGCCTTCTTCCATTCCCCCTGATCGAATAGCATGGCCGTTTGATACGTCAGGAGCCTTGCCGATTCGATTCCGGTCACCATATCCGCAATCATGAATTGAATCTGTCCATGGTGGGAGATGGGTTTGCCGAACTGGATCCGCCTGCGGGCGTAGGTGATCGCCTCATCCATCGCTCCCTTTGCCAATCCCACGGCCTGAGCGGCAACGAAGAGTCGGCCCAGGCTCAGCGTCTTCATCATATTTGAAAACCCTTCTCCCTCGGAGTCAATTCGGTTTTCTCTGGGCACCTCTACCTTCTTTAAATCCATTTCTGAGAGAACCGATCCCCGCATCCCCATCCCATTTTCGTCTCTCTTCAGGACCAGTCCTGGGGAGCCTTTCTCAACGACAAATGCATTGATACCACTTCTTTCTTCTAATGGAGTGGTGCAGGCAAAAAGCACCAGGAAATCGGCAAGGGAACCGTTCCTGACAAAACACCTCTCTCCATTGAGGAGGTATTTTTGACCGAGAAGGTTCGCCCGTATTCTCGATGAGACCGAATCCATATCCGACAAGGGATCGATTCCTCCCATGCCGGTCAGGAGAAGAGAATCCCCTGCCAATCGCGAGAGGTATTTCTCCTTAAGAGATTCATTCGCTCCCAATGCGATGGGGAGCATTCCCTCTGCCTGTGTGATCAACAGGCGGGCGGATGAGGCAGAGGCTCTTGAAATCTCTTCGATGATCATCGAGAAGGTGAAGATGGAAACTTCCGCTCCACCATATTTTCGTGGCAATAGGGCATTGAGGATATCATTTTCAGAGAGGACCCTAACCGTATCCCAGGGGAATTGGCCTGCCTCGTCAAGGTCGGCTGCCCGTGGCCTGATCTCTTTCTGGACAATTTCTCGCACGGACTGCAGAATCAGGCGTTGCTCTTCATCCAATTGAAACATCGTAATCCCTCATGTTGTTGATTCCTTCAATATCTGACGGGCGATCACCAACCGCTGGA
>DYHU01000720.1 GCA_020724025.1 Syntrophorhabdus sp.
TGGCCATGGCCGCAACCATCTCCGCCTTCTTCCATTCCCCCTGATCGAATAGCATAGCCGTTTGGTAAGTCAGGAGCCTTGCCGATTCGATTCCGGTCGCCATATCCGCAATCATGAATTGAATCTGTCCTTGGTGGGAGATGGGTTTTCCGAACTGGATCCTACCGCGGGCATAGGTGATCGCCTCATCCATCGCTCCCTTTGCCAATCCCACGGCCTGAGCGGCAGCGAAGAGTCGGCCCAGGCTCAGCGTCTTCATCATATTTGAAAACCCTTCCCCCTCGGAGTCAATTCGGTTTTCTCTGGGCACCTCTACCTTCTTTAAATCCATTTCTGAGAGAACCGATCCCCGCATCCCCATCCCATTTTCGTCTCTCTTCAGGACCAGTCCTGGGGAGCCTTTCTCAACGACAAATGCATTGATACCACTTCTTTCTTCTAATGGAGTGGTATGGGCAAAAAGCACCAGGAAGTCGGCAAGGGAACCATTCCTGATAAAGCACCTCTCCCCATTGAGGAGATATTTCTCCCCGAGAAGGTTCGCCCGTATTCTCGATGAGACCGAATCCATATCCGACGAGGAGTCGATTCCTCCGATGCCGGTCAGGAGAAGGGAATCCCCTGTCAGTCGCGAGAGGTATTTCTCCTTAAGAGATTCATTCGCTCCAAGCGCGATGGGGAGCATTCCCTCTGCCTGCGTGATCAACAGCCGGGCGGATGAGGCAGAGGCTTTTGAAATCTCTTCGATGATCATCGAGAAGGTGAAGATGGAAACTTCCGCTCCCCCATACCTTCGCGGCAATAGGGCATTGAGGATATCATTTTCAGAGAGAACCCTAATCGTATCCCAGGGGAATTGGCCTGTCTCGTCAAGGTCGACTGCCCGTGGCCTGATCTCTTTCTGGACAATTTCTCGCACGGACTGCAGGATCAGGCGTTGTTCTTCATCCAATTGGAACATCGTTATCCCTCATGTTGTTGATTCCTTCAATATCTGACGGGCGATCACCAACCGCTGGA
>DYHU01000721.1 GCA_020724025.1 Syntrophorhabdus sp.
GGGTGGAAGCAAACGCTCCTGACGTAATCTGTATGGCCTCTGAGAGTAGTTACCTTTTTTCTCACTTTTTATCACCTCCTTTTTGAATTTGAATTTTACCCATTCGTTCATTTTAAATTTGGAATTTACATTTTAATCGTGTCTATCTGCCAGAGCTTAATTGTAGTATCATCACTTGCGGATGCAATCAAGCTTCCATCAGGGCTGAAACAAATGCTATTAACACAATTTGTATGTCCCTCGAGAGTTCTTATCTCTTCTCCCGTATCCGTCTGCCAGAACTTGATTGTATTATCATCACTTGCAGATGCAATCAATTTTCCATCTGGGCTGAAGCAAACGCTATTAACCCAACCTGTATGTCCCTCGAGAGTTCTTATCTCTTCTCTCGTATCTGTCTGCCAAAGATTGACCGTTTTATCAGTACTTGCGGTGGCAAGTAAGCTTCCATTCGGGCTGAAGCAAACGCTATTAACCCACTTTGTATGTCCCCTGAGAGTTCTTATCTTTTCCCCCGTCTCCGTCTGCCAAATCTTAACCGTATTATCATAACTTGCGGATGCAATTAATCTTCCATCTGGGCTGAAACAAACGCTATTAACCCAACCTGTATGTCCCTTGAGTGTGTTTATCTTTTCTCCCGTGTCCGTTTGCCAAATCTTGACCGTTTTATCATAACTTGCAGATGCAATTAATCTTCCATCAGGGCTGAAACAAACGCTTTCAATACAACCTGTATGTTCTCTGATGGTGTTTATCTCTCTTCCCGTGTCCGTTTGCCAAATCTTGACCGTATTATCATAACCTGCAGATGCAATCAATCTTCCATCAGGGCTGAAACAAACGCTATTGACCCAATCTTTATGTCCCTCGAGAGTGTTTATCTCTTCTTCCGTATCTGTCTGCCAAATCTTGACCGTATTATCATAACCTGCAGATGCAATCAAGCTTCCATTCGGGCTGAAGCAAACGCTATCAACATACCCTTTGTGTCCTCTGAAAGTTCTTATCTCTTCT
>DYHU01000722.1 GCA_020724025.1 Syntrophorhabdus sp.
GCCGCAAGGATGAGACCTGTGGCGGATGTAACGCCTATGCCGCCGACGTAGACCATACCCGTGTTGTTATCGAGCGCACGAAGGATGACGGCTTGACATGGCACTGATGCGGCCAATATTTCGGCAGTGCCCGCGACTGCGACCGTTTTTTGCCCTTGCGTGATGGCCGTCGGCGGGATGTTGGATACTGATACACCGGTGCCGCCGCTCTGCACTGTAACGGGATTGATGATGGACGTGATGGATGTCAATGCGCCCGAAACGGTTATTGCGCCGAAGACGGCGCGTATCATGTGGTCGGTCGGCGGCAGTGTGAGGATAGCGAGGATGAGCGTTCCGCCAGGATTGGCCGCGCTTGCGGAAATCCAAAGGTTGCCGAACGGCACCGGCCATCCTGCGCCCGTAATGGCGAGGATGGAATATTCGTTGGTATAGGCTTCCTGGCGTGCGGCGTGCAAGGTTACCCCAGAGATACCAGAGACAACCATGACTGCGTATCCCATTTCTCTGAGTTCTTGATAGGCGACCGCGACGCCCGCCGCAATCGGGATGCGAACGTATCGCACGCCTTCTTTCGCCGTGAGAGTTTCCAAACTCATAGGGTTAGCCTTTGAACAGGATGATGAGCAGTGCCAGTGCGATAACTGGCATCAAGAGCACGCCGAGTAGGCCGCCAGGAGACTCGCGGATTGTATCCGTGGTATCTTCGACAACATCTTTGATAGTTTCACCAACTTTGCGGCATTCAACAGAGATGAAATATGCAAAGATGGCGAGAATGATGACACTGAGCGCGCCGATGAGAAGTGCCACGAGAAAATGACTATGCGTAACCGTGCCTTGTATCGTGTATCGCTCATACGGCCAGTCAAGCGCGCGCCAGCAAGCTTCCCACTTGACGCGGCGCAAAAACTCATCTTTGCTCGCTTTGACTTGATTGAGGATGTCTGCGCTTCTGTCGGCAGGATTGTTACCAGGAACGATGTTCGGCAAGTAGTAGTCAACTTCGATGAT
>DYHU01000723.1 GCA_020724025.1 Syntrophorhabdus sp.
TTATATGATTATCTTTGGCATTGTTGGGTTTTTATTCAAAAAACTCGACTACCCCATTGCCCCAATGGTTCTGGCTTTGGTTCTGGGAGATATGGCTGAGACAGCCGTGAGGCAGGCCCTCATTATGGGTCGGGGGAACCCGATTATCTTCTTCAGGCCTCCGATTGCCCTCCCCTTGGTATTGTTGGCGCTCTTCCTCTTCTTCTTGCCGACCCTCTCCAAATGGAAACAGAAGTTATCTGCCAGGAAGGAGACTAAGAGTTAAAGCGATGAGGAAATTCTATTGAAGTTTTTAATTGTGGGTGGAGCGGGGTCAGTCGGAAAGGCCCTCACCTCCTCTTTAATTGAAAAGGGGCATGAAGTGAGGGTCTTGGATAAAAATGCTGATTCCCTCCAGCCCGTGGCACCTAAAAATTTGGAATTAGTGAATGGAAGGATAGAGAACCATACTGTCGTAAAGGAGGCTGTCAAAGGAATAGATATCCTTCTTCACCTGGCCTGGTCGTTTTCTGACGACCCGATAGAGCTTTTAGAGAGTGACCTCAAGGGACATGTTTTATTGCTGGATGCAGCCGTGGCTGAGAAAATCTCTCATTTCTTTTATACCAGCACTGCGGTCGTTTATGGCAAACCCACTCGAGCTCCCATCACCGAGGAAGATCCATGTTTGGTTGAAGAAGCGAGAAAGCCGTTTTATGGTGTTGCCAAATTGACGGCAGAAAAACTCTCCTTGGCCTATTTCAGGACGAAAGGACTGCCTGTGACAATTTTCCGATTCTGGTGGTCCTATGGCGAGGAGATTGGCGGAAGGCACCTTCGGGATCTGATCAGGCTTGCACAGACAGGGCAACCCTTGGCAGTTCCCGAAGGTGCAGGCGGAAGCTTTCTCCATCTCGACGATCTCACCCATGCCACACTTCTTGCCTTAAATAAACCGAATACCTTTGGAGAAATATTTAACCTCTCCACTCTTTTCCTCGGCTGGGAGGAAGTGGCACGGATGATCATCGA
>DYHU01000724.1 GCA_020724025.1 Syntrophorhabdus sp.
CCTGATTCATGAAAACGGGAACCTGCTCATAGAATTTCACATCAACAAGGGGGATGTCCAGACAGGATTTAAAGAGGCTGAGGTCATCATTGAAGAAACTTATGAAACGACCTGGGTTGACCATGCCTATCTGGAGCCGGATGCGGGTATCTCCTTTCTTGATGAAGAGGGAAGGGTGACGGTGGCCTGTCCCACACAGAATATCCATTACGATCAAAAAGAGGTTGCCACCTTCTTATCCCTGCCGCTGGAGAGCGTGAGGATCATCCAGTCTGCAACCGGAGGAGGATTCGGGGGAAGGCTCGATGTCACGGTTCAGTGCCTCTTAGCCCTTGCCGCCTTTCATCTGAAGAGATCGGTGAGGATCGTTTACTCAAGGGAGGAGGTCTTCCAGGTCACATCAAAACGGCATCCGTTGAAGATCCGCTACAGGAGCGGTGCGAAGGGGAATGGAAGATTGACTGCCGTAGAGGTCGAGATCTTGGGTGATACAGGAGCCTACGCCTCTTATGGCGCCACCGTAGGGATTCGTTCTGCGGTTCATGCCACCGGCCCCTATCAGGTCCCCAATGTTAAGGTGAGGAGCCGGATGGCCTATACGAATAATCCCTGGTCAGGCGCCATGCGGGGATTCGGAGTTCCTCAGATGGCCTTTGCTCACGAATCGCAGATGGAACTCCTGGCGCAAGCCCTGGGGATGGATCCCATCGAAGTCCGGCTGAAGAATGTGCTTAACATTGGTTCAGAGACAGCGACCGGACAGACCCTGATGGCAAGCGTCGGAATCGGGCAGACCCTAAGAAAGGTAAAAGAGTGGAAGGATCGTCATCCCATCTTAAAAAACGATCCGAAGAGACCCTACCTGAAGAAAGGAATTGGAATTGGGTCAATGTGGTATGGGATAGGCAATACAGGGATTGCCAACCCTTCGACCGCCCAGATGGAGATCGATCCAAATGGAGAGGTTCGTCTTTTTACAGGCGCGGCTGATATCGGTCAGGGGTCTGATAC
>DYHU01000725.1 GCA_020724025.1 Syntrophorhabdus sp.
AGGGTTTGGGGTTGCAGACTTAAGGCCAAAAACTGTTCTTGTTCTGGGGCTGTAGTTTAATCGGGAGAGTGGTCGTATTGACAGATAGAGGTTCGAACCCTCTCAGCTCCACCAACCTAAAGATTTGTCAGATCAGAGATATGGTGAACGTAGGAAATTTTGCTAAGGTCTTGGATCAGTTTCTCGTCGGCGGTGATGAAGGGGACTTTCAGGTATTTGGCCATCGCAATAAATGTGGCATCGTAAACCGTTATGGCATGGAAGTAGGCGAGCTGGATTGCTTCCATGATCACTACTTGTGAGATTTCGACCATTCTGATCTGCATATCGTACAAACTCGTTAGAGCTTCCTGGACCTGTAGCTGGGTCAAACCAGGTTTGTATCGAAGAACATTTGCGATTTCATAGATTAGAAGGTCAGGAACGAAGATCACCATGTGACCGTCGAGGTAAGCCTCTCTGAGCTTGAGAGCGGCCTCTCGCCAGATTTCGTCCTTTCGAAACCATTTCAAAACTACGGAGCTGTCCAGAAGGACCGATTCAGGAAGGCCTTTTATCAATGATCCTCCCTCCATTTGCGGATTTCGTAACTCCCGTCCCAGTCTTTAGCCGTGTCCCTCGCCGCGAGGGCGTCCTGAACGGCGATCGCTTTCCGAATCCGAGGGTCTTGATTAGGCGCGGAGCGGGATTTCCTTACCTGGAGAAACAGCCTCACTGCCTCTCGAATAAATTCGCTGCGGGATCGATGGTCTTCCTTGGCCGTTTGGTCCAGCTCGGAAAGCATCTCGTCAGGGATCGATACCATAATCTTGGCTCTGCCCATATGATGTACCTCCTGCAAGAATTATATACAATAGCAATAAAAAGTCAATAGAAAAGAATTCTTGTGTAAGAGCCCTTGGAGTCGAAATCCGGGGAAATCTTACTTTTTTTCAAAATAATGGCGGAGTCGGACTTTGTTGGTTGTGGTCGGACCAAGCTAACTAATTGAAAAAGTTGATAAATATGG
>DYHU01000726.1 GCA_020724025.1 Syntrophorhabdus sp.
CAAGGCAATCCAGCCGATCGCTTGCAGCGCCGACCGATCTTGCCCATTAGATGATTCACAAATTATCAAAGAAGGAGGACAATATCATGGGCATTACCTATGTTGAAGGTCTCGTCAAAGGACCATCGGGCAAAGATGAGACCGTGAAGTTTCTGGTGGACAGTGGGGCCACATACTCTCTTCTACCCAAGGCCGTGTGGGAGGCTATTGACCTGAAGCCACGGAGGAGAATGTCTTTTACGCTTGTTGATGGCACAACAATTGAGAGGTCGGTGTCGGAAGCCCTCATCAGCTTTCCTCAAGGAGAGGCACACACCCCAGTCATTTTGGGGGAGGAAGGTGACGAACCATTATTGGGTGTGGTAACGCTGGAAATCCTAGGTCTCGTATTTAACCCGTTTGATCGGACCCTGCATCCAATGCGCATGCTCTTATGCTGATAAGATATCATCTAAAACTTATAAGGCCTCCGGTGTCGATAGGGAAAAGAAGTCCGAGACGAAAAAGTTAAATTTTAATTAATTCATACTCCCGTTTGCCCAATCCGATCTCTCCGCCATAGGTGAGTTGGATGCTCCAGTCCACCTCCGGGTAGAGGGCGCGAAATTTATCTTCTCCCTGTCCCCAATTCTGGGGCAGTTTGGAAGACCGATTTCCTTCTTCCCCATTGACCAGATCGACCGAGGCCTGATCAAGGGCCACAGGGTCCTCAGAGGCAAGCATTCCAATATCATTGACAATCGGTGTGTCGGAGAATCCGCAACAGTCGCAGGCCGGAGAGATCTGGGTGAGGAAGTTCAGGAAGAGGACCTTCCCCTTTTTCTTCTGGATGACTCCATAGGCATGCTCAACCATTTTCTTCTGAAAGAGGGGGATCGATTCATTCCACTGGATCTGGATGGCTCCGACGGGGCAGGTGAGAATGCACTCCCCGCACCCGATGCATTTTTTTGAATCGATGAGAGCGAACGGATGTTTGCTCTTGCCCTCCGGCTCCGGTGAGATCAT
>DYHU01000202.1 GCA_020724025.1 Syntrophorhabdus sp.
TCGCACCCCCTAAATTTGATTGACTAACGGGATGCAATCAGTTAAACTTTAATCAAGTTCGTTCAACCAACAGAAAGAGGTTTTACTTTGGCTACTGTCATCACATCTTCAAAAGGACAGGTTGTCATCCCCCATAAGGCAAGGGCGAGGATCGGCATCAAACCGGGGTCGAGGGTCATCGTTGAAGCTGTCGATGACCATATCGAAATTCATCCTCTACCGGAGAACCCCGTAGAATATTTTTGCGGTATCTTCAAAGAAGGTTCCTCCCTGACGCGGGCATTGTTGAGAGAAAGAAAGGAGGACCTCAGGCGTGAAGGGAAAAAAGGTGCTTGATTCTTTTGGTCTCCTTGCCTTTCTAAAAATGGAAAGCAGTTATGAGAAGGTGAAGGGCCTCTTGTCGTCAGGGGATGTTATGATTTTGATGAATGAGATAAACCTCGGAGAAACTTTCTATGTCCTTGCCAGAGAACGAGGCATGGAAAAGGCAGAATACTTTATCCATACGATTTTCCCCAGCCTTCCTATAAAGAACATAGCCAATACTTTTCAGGATGTGATTGAAGCCGCAAAGATCAAGGCGACCCATTCTCTTGCCTTTGCTGATTGTTTTGCAATTGTTACAGCCATAAGAGAGAACGCAACTTTAGTCACCGGAGATCCCGAATTTAAAAAGGTCCAGAAGATGGTCGAAATCGAATGGCTTTAGTTGCAGTCTGTGAAATTACCCTGGTTTCTTCCGAGATTGTTCCAGTTTGGCGCTTTTGATCAAGAGCTCCCGGAATCCCTTCCTCACTTCCGCATCGGTGATGTTCTCAGTGAGTCGTTCGATCTGGTCGATCGTCTTCCTGTCAAGCCTCTCCTCTCTCTCCTGTCTCCTCTCCGGAAGCGGAGTCAGTGCCGGAGGGATTTTACCGACTTTGAATCGAATATCCTCAATCATGGATTCGCCCAGGAAACCATTGATCTTTCCTAAGAGGGTTGGTTTTAGAAATTGGAGCTGTTGCATCCAGGTCGAATGGGAGACATCGATGAAGAGGATATGATTCCGGATGGCACGGGGTTGTGTCTGAAGAGCTAACGCTTCGCCCACGATCTCTTTCCAGGCGCCCCAGATGGAGTAGGTCTTCATCGGGACATCAATGGTAAGACCTTTGAGCGTTTTCTCCAGGATCGCACGAATGGGCTGGGGTTTTTTCATAGTCAAGATAAAAGTATTTGGGTAAAGGGTTAGGGTAAAGATGCCCGTTTCGTTAAGAGGTTAGGTTGGTCGTCTTTAAATTCTTTTGACGTAACCGATTGACCATATACGATACGGGCTTCCTAACCCTAACCTAAATCCCTTTTCCAATTTTGGAGGTATCGATCCTCGGAAAGAGAGGCGTCGGTTTTACCACTTTTCTTCCCGGCTTGAGCCCTCCCCATTTTCCGTCCTCTTCCAAATTCTGTTCCTGGAGATGGCCTTCCATCCCGAGCTGAGACCACATCTTTTCAGAAGAGGAAGGCATAAAGGGCGCAAGGAGCAAGGCGATGATGCGGAGAGATTCCACCGTCTGATAGAGGACGGTGGAGAGACGGGACCGATCCTTCTCCTCCTTCGCCAGGGACCAGGGAGCGGTCTCATCGACATACTTATTCGAAGCGCTGACGATCTCCCAGATCGTAGCCAGAGCCTTGTTAAAGGAGAGGTCGTTCATCTGTTGAGGTATTTGAGCGAGAACCTTTACGGAGACCTCCTGAAGCCGATGGTCGATCTCTTTCAGGGAGGAAGGGTTCGGGATGGCGCCGTCGAAATACCGGATGACCATGCTGAGAGCCCGGCTGAAGAGATTTCCCAGATCATTGGCCAGATCACTGTTGATCCGGTGGACCATGGCGGAATGGGAAAAGTCTCCATCCACCCCGAAAGGGACCTCTCGCATGAGGAAATACCGGACGGCATCCACTCCATAGGTGTCGATCAATCGATTCGGTTCCACCACATTCTGAAGCGATTTGGACATCTTCTTCCCCTCTACCGTCCACCATCCATGGGCAAAAACCATCTTCGGAGGCGTGAGGCCGATGCCATTGAGCATGGTGGGCCAGTAAACGGTGTGGGTCGTGAGGATATCCTTGCCGATGAGGTGGATGGCCTGGGGCCAGAAATCGGAGAAGGAGTTCTCCCCGGAGCCATAGCCGATCCCGCTCACATAGTTGATCAGGGCATCGAACCAGACATAGGTCACATAGTCCGTATCGAAAGGGATTTCAATTCCCCATTTCAGACGCTTCTTGGGCCTTGAGATGCAGAGGTCTTCGAGGGGGCCCCGGAGGAATCCGAGAATCTCATTTCTTCTCGATGAGGGAAGGATGAACCGCTCATTGTTTTCGATATGTTCGATGAGCCAGGATTGATATTTGCTCATCCGGAAGAAGTAGTTCTTCTCCGAGATTTCGTTTACCCCCCGGAGACAGTCCGGGCACTTCCCCTCGACGAGGTCCTTTTCGGTCCAGAAGCGTTCGCAGGGGACACAGTACCACCCCTCGTAGCTGTCCTGATAGATCTCGCCCCGATCGTAGAGATCCTGGAGGATCTTCTGGACGACCTTTTTATGGCGGACCTCTGTGGTGCGGATGAAGTCATTATTGGAGATGTTGAGCCTCTGCCAGAGGGATTGAAATCGTTTGACCATTTCGTCGCAATGGGTCTTCGGATCGACTCCCCTTTCCTGTGCGGCCTTCTCCACCTTCTGGCCATGCTCATCCGTGCCGGTGAGAAAGAAGGCCTGATAACCTTCGAGTCGCTTAAAACGGGTGAGGATGTCGGCCGCGATGGTCGTATAGGCATGGCCGATATGGGGAACATCGTTGACATAGTAGATGGGAGTGGTGATATAAAAAGCCCCTTTAGATTTCGGATGCATGGATCGTGACCTCTCCCCCTTCTTCCAGTTGAACGGTAATGGTCTGGTTGAGCACATTCTGGCGGATGACCTTTCCCTTACCCGAACGGGTGACGATGTGCTTTCCCACCCTGGGAAGATCCTTCTTGAGTTCCATATAGGTGGGGAATTCGTAAGCCAGACAGCACATCAGACGGCCGCAGATGCCCGATATCTTCGTCGGATTAAGGGCGATGTTCTGCTCTTTGGCCATCTTGACCGAGACCAGTTCAAATCGATTCATAAATCTGGCACAGCAGAGTTCCCTGCCGCAACTTCCGATGCCGCAGATCATCTTGGCCTCATCCCTCACCCCGATCTGCCTCATCTCGATCCGCATCCTGAACTGGGCAGCCAGATCCTTGACCAGTTCCCGGAAATCGACCCGCTTTTCCGCCGTAAAGTAGAAGAGAATCTTGGAGCGATCCAGAAGAACCTCTGTTTTAACCAGCTTCATGTGGAGGTTCTTCTCCCCGACCCTCTCAAGGCAGAATTGAAAGGCGTCCTTTTCCAGTTGCCGGTTTTTCTCGAATTGCTCCAGATCTTCGGGGGTGGCTTTGCGCACCACTTTTTTCGGAGATCTCAGGATGAACCGTTTCTCCTTTTCCTGGGGTGCGGAGAGGACCTTTCCGAGGACCAATCCCTTATCCGACTCCACGATAACGGACTCTCCCGTCCCCAAGGGAAACTCTCCGGCATCGAACTCTTCCACTTTACTATTGGCCATTCTGATATGGACCATTCGAATCATCTTCTCTATCCTTCGGCCCAGGAGAGCATCATTGCCTCCAGTGACAGTCTTGGATTGGCATTGCCTTTAATCGCCTGAGAGGTTTGATGGAGGATCTCCACCCGTCTTAAAAGGGAGGAGAGATTCCATTTCCCGGCCATTGCTTCCAACTCTTCCGACAAATCGGAATGAATCAACCTTGAACCCTCCTCCGATGTCTTAACCACGATGAGATCCCTCAAAAGCGTCTTGGCCATCTCAAGGATCAGATGGAGATTCTCTCTCTGGGAGGGGAGGGATTCGATCCAGCCCTCCTTCTCTTCGATGGAGAGCAATTTCGCTCCCATCCATTCCTTGAGAAGCTCTTTTCTCGGAATCGCGGCTATTTCCTCTTTAATCTCCAGAGCCTTTCCAGGACTCCCCTCTGAAAGCGAGGCCAGAAGATGGGCCTCCCTTTCCTCCAGACCCTTCTCCTTGGTCAACCAGTCAGAGACCAGATGAGAGGGCAGTGGGTTAAAACGAATCAACTGGCACCGGGAGAGGATCGTGGGCAGGATCCATCTGGGATGGTTGGCCAGAAGGATGATCATCGTATGCAGGGGAGGTTCCTCGAGGGTTTTAAGAAGCGTATTTGACATATTGGGCGCCATTCGATCAGCCGCGGTCAGGATGAAAACCCGGCGTCTGCCCTCATAAGGCCGGTAAGCAAAAGATCTCTGCATCTCTCTCACCTGATCCACCTTGAGGGTCTGGCCCTGCGGTTCGATGAGCGAAACATCGGGGTGGAGATGGCGATCAATTTTCTTACAAGAGGGGCAGCGATCACAGGCATCCGCTCTGTTCTCTCCCTCGAGGCAGTTGAGGGCCTTGGCAAACTGAAGGGCCACCCGGCTCTTTCCAATTCCCTCATTGCCTATAAAGAGGTAACTGTGGACGACCTTCTGGTGAGCGATCGCTCGCTGAAGTAACTTAATCGGCCTTTGGTGCCCTAAAATATCTTTGAAGGACATAATTGAATCAATTGCGAAATGCGGATTGCGGAGTGCGGAATTAAGATCCGAAATCCGAATTCCGAAATCCGAAATTATAATAATTGATCCACAATCTTCCGGATCTTCTCAAAAACCTTTTCTTCGCCTGCGCGGGTGTCGATGACCTTGACCCGCCGGGGTTCCTTTCTGGCGATAGCAAGGTATCCTCTTCTCACGCGATGATGAAACTCGATTTTCTCCTTTTCAAAACGCGCCTCTCTCTCATTTTTCAATGTTCGATTCCTCTGAAGGGCCCTCTTCAGTCCGAGATCAGAGGGACAATCCAAGAGGAAGGTCATATTCGGTCGGATTCCCTGAGAGGCGAGGCGGTTCAGTTTCTCGATCAGCCTCCGGCCTAACTTTCGGCCGTAACCCTGATAGGCCAGGGTGGCATCATTGAAGCGGTCGCAGAGGATGACGACTCCCTTCTCAAGAAGAGGCCTGATCACCTCATGGATATGCTGTGCCCTTGCTGCCTCATAAAGGAGGAGTTCGCTAAAAGGGACCAGCTCTCGATGGTTCGGATCGAGGAGGATCTTTCTGATCTTCTCACTAATAGGGGGGCCTCCCGGCTCCCGTGTTATCTTACAAGAGATTCCCTTTTGGGACAGGTATCTTTTTAGACGTTGAATCTGAGTGGTCTTTCCGCTTCCCTCCACTCCCTCAAAGGTAATAAAAAGAGACAATTTCGCTCCTCTTGGCGTCAAATAAATATTTGAAATCTAAGCCAAAATATAAATGAGAGCCTTAGCTATTGTCAAGGTTTTCGGAGAAAGGGAAGAATGAGAAGGCGGGATAGGGTAAGGGCATTGGGATTCCGGAACTGGGCGAGGCCGATGGCCATTGCCTCGTGTCCTGCTTCGGGTTGGGCTCGATAAGTGCCGAGAAGCCTATCCCACCAGGGGAGGTTGAAGCCGAAGTTACTATTGAATTCCTTGATCAATACGGAGTGGTGGACGCGGTGCATCTCCGGTGTGACAACGAATAGTCTTAATACCCTATCGATTGAAATGGGCAGTCGGACATTGCCGTGATTGAACATGCTCGTGGCATTGAGGAGAACTTCGAAGAGAACAACAGCCAAGGCAGATGGCCCGAGAATGATGATGGTCATCATCTTGATCCCCATCGAAAGGAGGATCTCGATGGGATGGAATCGAATCCCTGTGGTGACATCGAAGTCGAGGTCAGTATGGTGAACCCGGTGAAGCCGCCAGAAAAGAGGAATGAAATGGAACATGGCGTGTTGAAGGTAGATGACCAGGTCAAGAACAAGAATGCCAATGGCGATCTCCATCCCGTAAGGCAGAGAGACATTGTTTAATAAGCCCCAGCCCCGATTTTGTGCGAAGAGAGCCATCCCGACGGCCTGGAAAGGAAGGAGTAGCCGGAGGGTAAGGGTGTCGATGAAGACCAATCCCAGATTGCTATACCAGCGCAGGGTCCTGGAGGTCGTCAAGGGCCGACGGGGAGAAAGGATCTCCCAGAGCGCCATGGCGATCAGGATGGCCAGGAAGAAAGAGACTCGAACAACGCTTTCATGGGCTAAAATAGAATCAGTCATTCTTCATTCCAATCTTTCTGACATCGATTAAGTCTACTTCGCCTCTCCTCCCCAATGCCTCAACCTCCTTAGTAAATCCCGATCGAGAGAAGAGTCCTAAACGAAGGTCAGCCACTCTTCCTCCGGGTGCAAGGAGAGAGGCCTTTCTCTGGAGATCTCTCAGGATATCTATTCCTACCGGCTTTTTTGACCATTTACATTCAGCCGCAAATATACAATTTGTTCTTTGGTGACCACTACGGCATGCACGAATTCCTCAGGACCCGGAAGGTTTCACCGTGGGTTGCATTATGATTTTATGAATTTGTATATGTTCCCCATCTTTTTCGAGTTCGAGGGAGGATAAAATTATAGATGGAACATTCTTTTCAGGATTGACCTAAGTGCTTCTATCTCTTTTGCCTCTAATATTCCTAATTTCCTTATAATAAACCGCTTTTCTATCGTTGCTTGTTTACCGAGTCGAACATGCGACTCTCCAAGAAGACCGCATTTACTCCACTCGTGGATTTTATAATCCCCCCTCACTTCTATATTCTTGAGTGGTCACTCTTGCAACAAGGACATCCTGATCACCTGAATCATACAGGACAATCGTCGGCCTCTTTGATACCCCCTGTAAGTCTGTGTGGGGAAATCCGATAAGGACAATATCCCCAAAATTATAGGTTGTCATAAATGGCGTCTTTTTCTGAGTATCCCTTCAACAATTGAGACATCGTCAGTTGATCCCATGCTTTCCCATCCTCATCAAGTAAAAGCATGATTCTTATCTTAGAATCTGTTCCGAGTTTTTCTCTTAGATCTTCAGGAAGGGATAGATGTCCATCCGGCAGAATCTCGCCATAGTATTCATAAGTTTTCATCAATTACCTCCAAATCATTTTTGATCTAATTATATCAC
>DYHU01000727.1 GCA_020724025.1 Syntrophorhabdus sp.
TCATCCCCAACTGGTAAGAAAAACGGGCCTGTCCCCGGAATGGGGACAGGCCCTTTGTTTATAACCTATTTTAAATAGAGAATTTTTTCAGGCGGCAGGGTCCATCGGCTCTAAAAACGGGAACCGATGGAAATCGGTGTCCCGGGTATAGATTCTTCTGACACCATGTTCTCGCATCAGTATCGCCGTCTGGGCGTCATGCATCAAATTTCCGCTCAGATATGGGATTTCTCTCATCACTCCGGCAGCCACCTCGGCATGTCTTTCCGTCGCAATCAGAATGCCAAGAGAGGAGGAGGCCAAAATGGCCTCAATGAAACTCCATGCCTCTGTTGCCGACCATGGTATCCTAAAAACACGTGGATGGGTAGTGACCCGAAGAAACTCATAGATCACTCCCCATGTTATATACCAGGCTGCTGTCTGGCCTCGCCACTCGTTAAGCAATTGATAGCACCGTTTGTGGAATGTGGAACTCTCATCTGCAGCATAGACAAGGATATTGGTATCCACAACGAACACTACCGACCCTCCATGGCCTGGTAAAGGGATTCCCGGTCAGCGATGTCGACAAGAGATCCTTCACTTTTGAAAGTGGGCAGAGGAGGGAGTTCTTGTCTCTTTTTCTGTTGTTGAAATAAGAGGCGGAGTGCAGATTCCACAAGCTCGGACATGGTGCACCCTCGACGGGCAGACTCCTTTTTCAGAAAAGCCATGACAGAATCGTCGATGTTCAAAGTCGTTTTCATATGGTTTACCTTACAATAAATATGGTTTTATGTCAAGTTTTCCCATATATATTTTTTACTTTAACCACTACCTCCAGTAACGATCGTCTGTGAGTCTCTCTTCCATCTTCACCTTATAAAAATCCTCGATGGGTCTTAAGATCTCCCTGTCCTTCTCATAAACGGTCCTGAGGGCGCTTCGGACAATTTCCACTCCCTTGGGCGTCATCTTTCCAAGGGGAGGGCGGCAGGGTCCGGAGGGCAATCCCAGAC
>DYHU01000728.1 GCA_020724025.1 Syntrophorhabdus sp.
TTCTGGGAGTGAAACATTCCTTCCAGAAAAGGGGCGTGGAAGGGCTCCTCTATATGGAAACCTTCAAGAGGGGGACTAAAAAGGGTTATCCGCAGGGTGAATGTTCCTGGATCCTTGAGAATAACCTCCTGATGCAGCATGGCATTGAAGCGATTGGAGGGAAAAGATACAAAACGTACCGGATTTATGAAACACGGATATAAAATATATTTCTTTCATGTATCAATTTAGCCTTCTGAAAAAAAGGTCGTAAATAGAGCGCCTTGGGGGGTTGTCTTTCCTGCGAAAGCAGGGATCCAGGGTTTCCTGTGGAAACAGGAATCCAGTTCTTTCTGGTTCCCTGCCTTCGCAGGGACGGAGTTTGGATTCCCGCCGGAGTTTACCCCGTACTTGATACGGGGTGGGAATAACAGGCGAGGTGATTTTTCAAAGCGCTAAAATGTTGCTCTTTCATTAATTCCGTTTCCACCATCGATAAAGCCCGGGGGCAATGAGAATACACCCTATGGCTAATGCGCTTCCGGCGATCAGATCGATGACGTAGTGGTATCGCAGGTAGACCGTGGACAGGATCAGGCCACATACAACGGGTAGAAAGAGGTAGAAAATGGTCCTCTCATGACGACGGGCCAGAAAGAGTACCATGAGGACAATCTGAGTATGCCCGCTGGGCATGCAATCCCGTTTGTTATGTTCTATGGTATTTAAGAGATCCCTGACTAGGCCGCTAAAGAAACTTCCCTCCAGAGGAACGGAGTAGAGATGAGCCTGGGTAAACCGAGGCCCGATCGCAGGGAAGAGGATGTAACCGATAAATGAAAGATAGTACCCGAAGGTCAGGATAAACATCGCCTGACGAAACTCCTCTCTTCTTCCCTTCAGGTAGAGGGTGAGGACGAGAATAACTGGAAGAAAATAATAACTGATATAAGCCAGGGACATGAGATCCGTGAACCAGGGGGTGATCCATCGTTCCATCCAGACGGTCGGATGGACACCG
>DYHU01000010.1 GCA_020724025.1 Syntrophorhabdus sp.
GTCAGCTCGTGTCGTGAGATGTTGGGTTAAGTCCCGCAACGAGCGCAACCCTCATCCTTAGTTGCCATCATTGAGTTGGGCACTCTAAGGAAACTGCCCCGGTTAACGGGGAGGAAGGTGGGGATGACGTCAAGTCCTCATGGCCTTTATGTCCAGGGCTACACACGTGCTACAATGGGCGGCACAAAGGGTTGCAATACCGCGAGGTGGAGCTAATCTCAAAAAGCCGCTCTCAGTTCAGATTGGAGTCTGCAACTCGACTCCATGAAGGCGGAATCGCTAGTAATCGCGGATCAGCATGCCGCGGTGAATACGTTCCCGGGCCTTGTACACACCGCCCGTCACACCATGAGAGCTGACTGTACCAGAAGTCGTTGGGCTAACCCTGGGTTCGCCTTTGGGAGGCAGGCGCCTAAGGTATGGTTGGTGATTGGGGTGAAGTCGTAACAAGGTAGCCGTAGGGGAACCTGCGGCTGGATCACCTCCTTTCTAAGGAGTCTTCGGTTCCGGGAAACCGGAACAAAACTTCTAGGTCATTACCCGGATCAATAACCCCTACAATGAAATAGAAACGGGGTTGAGAAGGCCCGTTAAAGTGGGCATCAATAAGAATCCCCTTTAAGGGTCTATAGCTCTAAGAAACTCCCAAGGGCTATAAAAGCTATAGGCCACTGTGAAAAAGGAAGGGCCTATAGCTCAGTTGGTTAGAGCGCACGCCTGATAAGCGTGAGGTCGATAGTTCAAATCTATCTAGGCCCACCATACAATTTCGGATTGTAGATTGCGGAATGCGGAATGGAAAAAAATCTACATTCCGAGATACGCATTCCAAAATCCGCAATTGAGATGGGGATGTAGCTCAGCGGGAGAGCACCTGCCTTGCACGCAGGGGGTCGGCGGTTCAAATCCGCTCATCTCCACCAATAAGAGGTGGGGATTTGACCGCAAGTATCTGAAGCCCGTTTGGTGATAAACAACGGATCATTTTTTTAATGATCATTTTTTCTTTCGACTCGTTCTTTGACAATTGAATATGGATGAAGGCACCGATTCATACAATTTGAAAGTTGAGGCTAAGGCTATGGTTAAGAAAAAATCTTAACCTTGTCCTAAACCTTAACCAATGCAAGTTTATGGTCAAGCTACTAAGGGCATACGGTGGATGCCTGGGTGTCAGGAGGCGATGAAGGACGTGGTAAGCTGCGATAAGCCCCGGGGAGCCGCTAAACAGGCTTAGATCCGGGGATCTCCGAATGGGAGAACCCATATCGAGTAATATCGGTATATCCCGCCATGAATCCATAGTGACGGGAGGCGAACGAGGGGAACTGAAACATCTCAGTACCTTCAGGAAGAGAAATCAAGTGAGATTCCCTGAGTAGTGGCGAGCGAAAGGGGAAGAGCCTAAATTCCGTATATGTTAAAGCCTGTGAGCGTTGTATACGGGAGGTTGCGGGATCCTATCGGAAGTCATCACAGTGACTTCAGGGTGATTTTCATTTCCATAGCTGAACCTACTGGAAAGTGGGGCCATAGAAGGTGATAGCCCTGTAAGCGAAATGGAATTGGAACCCCTGGGTAGGATACCCAAGTACCACGAGACACGGGAAATCTTGTGGGAATCCGGGAGGACCATCTTCCAAGGCTAAATACTACCTGGCAACCGATAGTGAACAAGTACCGTGAGGGAAAGGTGAAAAGTACCCCAATGAGGGGAGTGAAATAGTACCTGAAACCGTATGCCTACAAGCAGTGGGAGGACGTTGAATAGTTGAAGGGTTCGCCCTCCAGCTATTCTGTCTGACCGCGTGCCTTTTGCATAATGAGCCTGCGAGTTACTCTATGTGGCAAGGTTAATTCCTTAAAGGGAAGGAGCCGTAGCGAAAGCGAGTCTTAAAAGGGCGATTCAGTCATATGGAGTAGACCCGAAACCAGGTGATCTATCCATGGCCAGGGTGAAATTCGCGTAACAGCGAATGGAGGCCCGAACCGGTGAAGGTTGAAAACTTCTCGGATGAGCTGTGGATCGGAGTGAAAGGCTAATCAAACCTGGAGATAGCTGGTTCTCCCCGAAATATATTTAGGTATAGCCTCAGGACATTCGTTAACGGAGGTAGAGCACTGGATGGGCTAGGGGTCCTACCAGATTACCAAACCCAACCAAACTCCGAATGCCGTTAAGCGTTATCCTGGGAGTCAGCCCGTGGGAGATAACTTCCGTGGACGAGAGGGGAACATCCCAGACCGTCAGCTAAGGTCCCTAAGATATGCTAAGTGGTAAAGGATGTGGAAACGCTCAGACAGCCAGGAGGTTGGCTTAGAAGCAGCCATCCTTTAAAGAAAGCGTAATAGCTCACTGGTCGAGTGGGTCTGCGCCGAAAATGTAACGGGGCTTAAGCATATTACCGAAGCTACGGATCCCGTCGCAAGACGGGATGGTAGGGGAGCATTCCATTGTAGAGCGAAGGATGACCGCGAGGACATCTGGACGAGATGGAAGGGATCATGCAGGCACGAGTAGCGATAATGCTGATGAGAAATCAGCACGCCGTAAACCTAAGGTTTCCTGAGCAAGGTTAATCCTCTCAGGGTTAGTCGATCCCTAAGCCGAGGCTGAGAAGCGTAGGTGATGGGAAACAGGTTAATATTCCTGTACCACCGGATTGGCGTTTGAGTGATGAGGGGGTGCAGAAGGGTAGGTCATTCCCGTGTTGGAATACGGGATTCAAACCCGTAGGTGGGGATTTCAGGCAAATCCGGAATCCCATTCGTAAACACCGAGAGGTGATGACCATTTCCTGAGCAATCAGGAAAGAAGTGACTAAGCCCATGCTGACAAGAAAAGCCTCTAGCAAGTCAGTCAGGTGATCGTACCGCAAACCGACTCAGGTAGGTGAGGAGAATATCCTAAGGCGCTTGAGAGAACCCTGGTTAAGGAACTCGGCACACTAACACCGTAACTTCGGAAGAAGGTGTGTCATGATTCGTGAAGGGACTTGCTCCCGGAGCGGATTATGATCGCAGTGAAATGGGGGTGGCGACTGTTTAATAAAAACACAGGACTCTGCGAAGTCGAAAGACAATGTATAGGGTCTGACGCCTGCCCGGTGCTGGAAGGTTAAGGGGATTCGTCATGTCGTAGCAATACGGCAGAAGCGTTGAACCGAAGCCCCAGTAAACGGCGGCCGTAACTATAACGGTCCTAAGGTAGCGAAATTCCTTGTCGGGTAAGTTCCGACCTGCACGAATGGCGTAACGACTTCCCCGCTGTCTCAACCAGGGACTCAGCGAAACTGTATTGACGGTGCCGATGCCGTCTACCCGCGGCAAGACGGAAAGACCCCGTGCACCTTTACTACAACTTGGCAATGAATTTCGGAATAGTCTGTGTAGGATAGGTGGGAGACTGTGAGATCCCGGCGCCAGTCGGGATGGAGTCAACCTTGAAATACCACCCTGATTGTTTTGGAATTCTAACCTGGGTCCCTTATCGGGATCGGGGACATTGCCTGGTGGGTAGTTTGACTGGGGCGGTCGCCTCCCAAAAGGTAACGGAGGCGCGCAAAGGTTCCCTCAGGCTGATTGGAAACCAGCCGTAGAGTGTAAAGGCATAAGGGAGCTTGACTGCGAGACTTACAAGTCAAGCAGGTACGAAAGTAGGCCTTAGTGATCCGGCGGTTCCGCATGGAAGGGCCGTCGCTCAACGGATAAAAGGTACGCCGGGGATAACAGGCTAATTTCTCCCAAGAGTTCATATCGACGGGGAAGTTTGGCACCTCGATGTCGGCTCATCGCATCCTGGGGCTGTAGCAGGTCCCAAGGGTTTGGCTGTTCGCCAATTAAAGCGGTACGCGAGCTGGGTTTAAAACGTCGTGAGACAGTTTGGTCCCTATCTGCCGTGGGCGCAGGATACTTGAGGGGAGCTGTCCCCAGTACGAGAGGACCGGGATGGACGAACCTACGGTGTTCCAGTTGTGACGCCAGTCGCAGCGCTGGGTAGCCGTGTTCGGAAGGGATAACCGCTGAAAGCATCTAAGCGGGAAGCCCACCCCAAGATGAGGTATCCCTCCTGATAGCAATATTGGGATAAGACCCCTTGGAGACTACAAGGTTGATAGGTCAGATGTGTAAGTGCCGCAAGGTATTTAGCAGACTGATACTAATAGGTCGATCGGCTTGACCATAATTGAATTTTTAGGGTTAATCGCCTTCATCCATATTCAAAGATAAAGGAAGAATGGAATAATGGAACATTGGAATATTAATTGACCAAAAGGTTTTTTACATTATTCCATCATTTCAGCATTCCGTTATTCCATTGTTTTTAAGATTCTTGGTGACCATAGCGAAGGGGAAACACCCGTTCCCATTCCGAACACGGAAGTTAAGCCCTTCAGCGCCGATGGTACTGCATGGGCAACTGTGTGGGAGAGTAGGACGTTGCCGAGATTAAACTTATACCTGCGAAAGCAGGGAAAATAGAAAAGCCCATCATTTATGATGGGCTTTTCTGTTTGTGATTAGCAAAAAATCCTTGCTGTTTTTATCTTCTGGGTATATGGTAATTGGAAAAAGTAAACCCCGTAAGAAAGGGTAGGGCTTCGACCCCGCCCTCAATAAGGAGCTAATGCTTTCTATTTATACCATCCCCAGCTTAAATGCTGGGGCTTTCTAACGGGGTAAAGGGATTAGCCATGTTTGAGTTAAGTGAGGAACAGAAACTCATTCAAAAGAGCATTCATGAATTTGCAAGAAAGGAGTTGGCTCCTCAGGCTGCCCATTGGGATGTTTGCGAGGAGTTCCCATGGGAAAATGTCAGAAAGATGGCAGAAGTGGGCCTTACCGGTTTGCGCATTCCAAAGGTTTATGGCGGTGCGGAAGCGGACCTCGTAACTTCCGGGATCGCCTTCGAAGAGGTAGCTCGGTTTGACCATAACTGCGCCATTATCCTTTGTGGTTGTAACATCACCGGAAGGGTGTTGTTATTTGCATCGAAGAGGATCAGGGAGACATGGCTGCCCGAAATCGTGAAGGGTAAAAGCCTCATCGCCTTTGGAGCTACGGAGCCAGAGGCTGGTTCTGACATCAGGGGGATAAAGGCGACGGCAATGATTCAGAACAATCACTATCTGGTGAGCGGTGAGAAGTCAATGATCACCTTTGCAGGAATGTCTCAGGGATTTATTGTCCTGGTTAAAACAGAGATGGGAAGCGAGGAGGGAATCAGTTGCATTTTTATCGAAAAGGAAAGGCAAGGGATCGATATCCAGAGGCTTCAAGGTTTTGGCTGGAGAGCCACAGCATGGGGGAACGTGGCTTTTCATGAGGTGAAAGTTCCGGTTGAAAATCTTATTGGAGAGACCAATGGCGCATTGTCGATGTTAAAAAGCACGGTCCAAGAGCAGAGGGCATTAACGGGTATCATCGCTCTGGGGACTGCCAGAGAGGCCCTCGAAGAGGCCGTAAAATATGCAAAGATACGAAAGGTCTTCGGAAAGCCTCTGGGGAAATTTGAAGGCATCCAGTTTAGGTTAGCCGAGGATTATACCTCACTTGAGGCGGCCCGGCTTTTATGCTATCAGGCTCTCTCCCTGATTGAAAAGAGCGCTGATGAAGCATCTGTTTGGGCGGCGATGGCTAACTTAATTGGAGGCGAAACAGCATATAAAATTGTCAATGATGCCATGGATGTATACGGAGGGCTGGGGTATTCGAGAGATCTCCCCTTTGAACGCCACCTGAGAGATGTGAAGGCAATGCAGATTGCCAACGCCACCTTAAAGATTGAAATCGGTCAGGGCCTTTTTGGGAAAGAGTTCTTTCCTTACACATAAGTAGGTTTAAGCCATATCCAAATTAATTCTTCAGCAATCCCTTTTAAAAACTAAACTCATTATAGAGGAAACCCATGATGAAATCTTTCAAGAACGAAAAAATCAGCAAAAAAACATTGGAGAAAATTTTTAAAACACATGGTTACGTGGATTATAAATGGATCAACCCAAGGCTTATCGTCGTGGCTCAATGGGCTCGGATGAAGTGTATGTTTGGTTGTAAAAACTATGGAAAATGCGGCACCTGTCCACCGAATACTCCCTCTGTAGAAGAATCTAAAGCGTTTGTTCGCGGGTATAAAACCTGCGTGGTTTTCCATTTCACTAAAAAAGTTAAAAAGCCAGAGGACCGGTTTGCCTGGACGAGAAAGGTCAACTCGAAGCTACTGAAACTGGAGCGGGATGTCTTTCTCTCGGGGTACTATAAGGCTTTTCTCCTATTTATGGATTCCTGTAATCTCTGCGAAACTTGTCCTGGGGTAAGACAGTTGTGTAAAAATCCGAAGATGGCCCGGCCCACTCCTGAATCTATGGCCATGGATGTCTTTGCCACCGTTCGAAAGATCGGCTACCCGATTGAAGTACTTTACAATTACAAACAAGAGATGAACCGTTACGCCTTTCTGTTCATCGAGTAGATTAACAGGTACTGCAAATGGATGGATTGAATAAGGACCGTAATCATAGGGACACAGTTTTTTTGATCTTGACAGTAGCCTGGCTGGAGATGGAGTCAGCCCGTTGGCAAAATCCACTTTTATAGATAACTCGGTTTTAAGATGGACACTTGACGAGGGGGGGTAGAAAATGAATGTGTTGTGGATCGTCAATACGAATACATTTTTGCTGGTGATTCTGATCATCATGGTTTCCTATCTCATCACACAGGTGAACGGATTGATCCGGTGGATAAGAAGGGAATAGGAAGAACAGAAGGCAGAGAGCGGAAGGCAGAAAGCAGATTTAAAAATCTAAAATCCAAGATCAAAAATCTCAAATTAATAATAGGCATAAGAGTGTAAGGATGAAGGAATATCTCGTTGGAGTGGATGTGGGAGGAACGAATGTCCGGATGGGAAGCGTCACTCCGGAAGGCCGTATCCTGAAGAAGATTCAATATCCCACGGATGTGTCCGGTGGCGGCCTAGCCATGATGGAGGGGCTGGTCAAAAGGCTCCAAGATTTTATCCGGGAAGAGATGGGAAAAGTTCATTCAGAGATCAGGATCGGAATCGGCATTGCAGGGCCTGTGGATCTAAGAGGAGGTGTCCTGATCGCACCGCCCAATCTTCCGGATCTTCATAGATTTCCGCTGAGAGAGTTTCTTCAGGAAAAGATTTCTTTTCCCATTGCCATTGAGAATGATGCGAATGCTTTTACCCTGGGAGAGGGTTGGAAGGGCGCTGCAAGGAGATCCCTTCACTATTGCGGCATCACTTTAGGCACAGGAGTGGGAGGAGGTATTGTGATAGCCGGAAAGATCCTCCACGGAGCAGAAGGAATGGGGGGAGAGGTGGGCCACATGGTGCTAAACCCGGAAGGACCATTATGCGGTTGTGGAGGAAAAGGGTGTCTTGAGGTCTATGCCTCTGGAAGCGGGATCAGGAGAATGGCATTGGAGGCCATTGAGAAAGGCGAGGGGAAGGAGATCCTCAAAAGGAGTGGAGATGATCTCCGGAAGGTCACATCGGAAGAGGTCTTTGAAGCGGCCCGGGAGGGAGACGAAACAGCCCTGAAGGTTTTTAGTGAGATGGGTAGATATTTAGGGCTGGGGCTGGTGAACCTCGTCAACCTCTTCAATCCCGAGAAGATTGTGATCGGCGGCAAGGTTTCGAGGGCATGGGACTATTTTACTGGGGGTGCAACGGAGGTCGTTCATCAAAGGGCAATGAAGGGACAGAGGGAGAAGGTCCAGATCGTCCAGGCCGAGTGCGGGGATGATGCGGGCATACTTGGAGCGGCCTATTCAGCGTTAAAATTGGAATAATGGAATAGTGGAATAATGGAATATTGATGGTCTCCTTATTAGTTTAAATTGCTATTTTCTGTCATTCCTGCGCAAGCAGTCCCGCCAAAGGCGGGACAGTGTTTTCAGGTAGCAAAAATTCTCTGGATTCCCGTTTTCACGGGAATGACAACTTTTTACGAAACCATCAATATTAGGTTTCATGAGCCAAAATAATTCAGTAAGATTTTTTTATGAATTACCCATTATTCTAGTATTCCAATATTCCATGTTTGATCGATATTATTTGATCTTCCAGAGGGTACCTGATGGAGTGTCTTCCAAAACGATTCCTTTTGAGAGAAGATCACTGCGGATATCATCCGCTTTCTTCCAGTCCTTATTTTTCCTGGCTGTATTTCTCTCCTCAATGAGTTTGAAAATCTCTTCTTCTGAGAGGCCCAATATTTTCAGCCCATCGTTTTTCTGCCTGTCCATATAAACCTCAGGCTCCTCCCGAAAGAGCCCCAGAACCCATCCCATATTTGAGAAGTGGCCGTATCCCTGACGGAATAATGAGCGAACTTCCTCGATGGGTTGACCTCCTGAAAGACCCAGCAGGTTATTTAAAGCTGTTTGAAGGTCGTAAAAATATCCAAGCGCCTGAGCCGTGTTGAAATCGTCATCCATGGCCTCTTCGAATCGGGCCTGAAAGGAGTCGATCGTCTTCCGTGTCTCTTCAAGGAGTGTAACACCCCCACCCTTACCCTCCCCCGTCGATGGGGAGGGAATGGAGGAGAGTTTCTCACCCCTCGATGGGGAGAGGATTTTTGATAGTTCGTCTTTGGTTGCCTTCAGTGTGATATAAAAACGGTCCAATCCTGTCTTGGCTTTTAGGAGGCTATCTTCCGAGTAATCCACAGGGCTCCGGTAGTGGTGGGAGAGGAAGAAGAGCCGGAGGACTTCCGGATGCCATTCCTTGAGGATCTCTTTAATGGTTAAGATGTTTCCGAGCGACTTGGACATCTTCTCCCTGTTGATATTGACGAAGCCATTATGGATCCAGAAGCGGGCAAAAGGCTTCCCGGTTGCGGCCTCGGATTGGGCAATCTCATTCTCGTGGTGGGGAAAGATGAGGTCTTTGCCGCCGCCATGGATATCGAGTGTCTCTCCGAGATACTTCTGACTCATCACCGAGCACTCGATATGCCAGCCCGGCCTTCCTTCTCCCCAGGGGCTTTTCCAGAAAGGCTCTCCGGGTTTGCTCGATTTCCAGAGGGCGAAGTCGAGTGGGTTTTCTTTCTTTTCGTCGATCTCAACCCGGGCACCGGCCTGCATCTCCTCAAGATTCCTTCCAGAGAGTTTTCCGTAATCCTTAAATCTCTCCACGGAGAAGAAGACATTGCCATCTCTCTGATAGGCAAACCCTTTCTCGATGAGGATGGAGATGAGGTCGATCATCCCGGAGATATGATCCGTGGCTTTTGGCTCAAAGGAGGGTTTCTCCAGGCCGAGCCCTCCCATATCGATATAAAACTCTTCAATGTATTTTTCGGCAATGGTCCTGTAGTCCACCCCTTCCTCATTGGCCCGTTTGATGATCTTATCGTCGATATCGGTGAAGTTGCGGACAAAGGTCACATCGTATCCCCGATGGCGAAAATATCGGTAGATGGTATCGAAGACGATTGCCGAACGGGCATGGCCGATGTGACAGAGGTCATAAACCGTTACCCCGCAGGCATACATCCCCACCTGTTTTCCCCGGAGGGGAAGGAAATCTTCTTTTTTAGCGGTAAGGGTGTTATAGATGCGGATTGACATAGCATTAAATGTTAAATGTCAAAGCCCAAATGTCAAATCAATTGCAAAGCTCAAATATCAAAAAATTTCGGGATTTGGACTTTGACATTCCTTTGATATTTGGACTTTGATAGTTGAACTTTAAGTTAATTCCAGTGCGAATTTTAATCGCTTGATGATTCTCTCTTTTCCTAATAGGGGTAGGATTTTTACCAGCTCGGGACCCTTCATCTTTCCGGTGATCCCTGCCCGGAGAAGGGCATAAAGGGATTTCCCCTTTCGGCCTGTCTTCCCTTCGAGTTGGGTGAGCAGGGATGATCCAGGATCCTCTTCCGTTTCAGGCGAACCTTCTAACACACTTAGAATCGTTTGAAGAGCCTTCCGATTTTCCAGGAAGGCTAGAATGGTCTTAGCCTCTTCCTCGAAAGAGAATTTTTCATCGAAAAAAATACCCAGATATTCCTCAACCTGAGAAAGGATGGAGAGGTTCTCCTTCAGAAGACCGCAGATTTGAGCGAGATATTTTTGATCCAACTGACTGACCGGGATTCCAGCCTTCTCAAAGTAGGGGAGAAGTAACCGGGTGAGTCGATCCATATCCATTTTTCGGATGTAGTGACTGTTGAGCCATTCCAATTTTTTTCGCGAATGGGTGGGAGCATTTCTTGAAAGGCTGGCAAGGGAAAATACATCGACGATTTTCTCCAGAGGGAGAATCTCCTCTCCGGAGGCAGAGGCCCATCCCAAAAGGAGGAGGTAGTTGAGAAGGGCCTCCGGTAGAAAGCCTTCCTCCCGGTACTGGGAGACCGCTGTGGCGCCATGGCGTTTGCTCAAAGGGGACCGGTCCGGGCCGAGGATGAGGGGATGATGGGCAAAAACCGGAGGTTGCCATCCCAGAGCGCGACAGACCAGGATTTGCCGGGGGGTGTTAGAGAGGTGGTCTTCTCCCCGTATGACGTGGGAGATGTGCATCAAATGGTCGTCAATGACGCAGGCAAAGTTGTAAGCCGCCATCCCATCGGAACGGACGATAATGAAATCACCGATCCCATCCGAATCGAAACTCATCCTTCCGTGGATGAGATCTTCAAAGACGACCATCCCCTTATCCACCTGAAACCGTAGGACAGGCCGGAGACCTTCTGATTCCATCTTTAAGATCTCTCTTTCGGAGAGGGAACGGCATTTTCCGTCATACTTTGGCATCCTACCCCTGGAGAGCTGTTCCTTGCGAAGGGATTCGAGCCTTTCAGGGGAGCAGAAACATTTATAGACTTTTCCTTTCCCGAGCAGTTTTTCCGCATAATCACGATAGAGGGATAGTCGCTGGGATTGACGATAGGGACCGTTTGGTCCACCCCCATCAGGCCCTTCCGCCCAGAAGATCCCCAGCCACCTTAGGTCCTGAAGGATCGCTTCGATGGAAGCATCGGTCGATCGCTCCACATCGGTATCTTCGATCCGCAGAATGAATGTGCCTTTCTCCTTTCTGGCAAAGAGATAATTGAAGAGAGCCGTGCGGGCATTTCCGATATGGAGAAAACCGGTGGGGGCAGGGGCGAAACGAACACGCACCGAAACATTCATGGGGATTCCTACAAGATATCAAATGTCAAAGCTCAAAATTCAAATCAAATCCAAAGTTCAAATGTCAAAAGATTTTTCTTTTTGAAATTTGGGATTCCTTTGACATTTCGATTTTGACATTTGGATTTGTAATTAGCCTTCCTCCACCAGGGCTACGGCATGGGCGGCGATTCCTTCTCCCCTGCCTGCAAAGCCCAGCCCTTCCGTAGTGGTGGCCTTCACATTGATCCTCGTCGCGTCGATTTCGAGGACCTGGGCAATTTCATTCACCATCCTAGGGATGAAATCCAGTAATTTCGGCTTTTGAGCGACGATCGTTGCATCAATATTGAAGAGGTGAAATCCCTTCTCCCTCACCTTAGTCATCACCTTCTCTAAAAGAAGGGTGCTCTTGATGTCTCTGTATTGGGGATCGGTGTCCGGAAAGTGTTGTCCGATATCCCCCTCTGCAATGGCTCCCAGCAGGGCATCGCAGATGGCATGGAGGAGGACGTCTGCATCGGAGTGGCCCTGGAGCCCATAGAGGTAAGGGATACGAACCCCTCCGAGGATTAATGGCCGATTCGGAACAAGGGAATGGACATCATAACCGAAACCCACCCTCATCACTCTTCTCCCTTCGTTTGGGTCCTCATCTTAAGGATGAGATTTGCCAGCATGAGATCTTCCAGGGTGGTAATTTTGATATTGGTGTAAGACCCGGGAAGGATGTGGATCTTCTTCCCCAGGCGCTCGACAAGGGAGGCATCATCCGTTCCGACAAAGCCGTCCTCGGTGGCCTTGAGGTATGCCTCTCTGATGAGAGGGATCTGAAATGTCTGGGGGGTTTGGGCCTGATAAAGGGATTCCCTTTCCAGAGTTTTAAGGACCGTTCCGTCAGGATGGACCATTTTAATCGTGTCCTTCACAGGCATGGCGATGATGGCCGCTCCGAAGCGAATGGCGCAACGGATCGATTCTTCGATCATCTCTCTCGTGACAAAGGGCCGGACCCCGTCATGGATGACGATGATCCCCGCCTTCGCGGAAAGGGCATCCAGCCCGTTCCTGACAGAGTCCTGTCTCCGTTTCCCACCCGGGATGATCTGGGAGATCTTCCTGTGCTGGAATTTTTCGGCGATTTCTTTCAGGCAATAGTCCTGATCCTCATGGCCTACCACGAGGAGGATGGACCGGATGAGAGGACAGGCGTCAAATTGATCAAGGGTGTGGGCAAGGATGGGCTTTCCTCCGAGGGAGAAGAACTGCTTCTTTCTTCCCTCCATGAATCGCTGACCCTTGCCGGCAGAGACAATTATGGCGTCAGCCTTCATTGCTCCAATCATTAGAAAACCCCTCACCCTTCCCCTCTCCCCCGAGGGGAGAGGGATGGGGGGAGGTTAAAATTCGCTGTCCAGGGGGTAATAGTAATCTTTTCCCCTGTTTTCCCGGGTCGCCTCCTCTTTCAGACGGGCGAAGATCATTCTTCCGGCGGGCGTCTGAAGGACACTGGTTACAATGACATCAATATTTTTTCCTATCTGCCGCCTTCCATTGTCCACCACGATCATGGTACCGTCATCGAGATAGGCCACTCCCTGTCCCATCTCCTTCCCTTCTTTAACGATTTTGGCATTGATCTCCTCTCCGGGGAGGACGACCGGTTTCAAAGAGTTGGCCAGGGCATTAATATTGAGCACTTCAATCCCCTGAAGCCCAGCCACCTTATTGAGGTTGGAGTCGTTGGTGATGATCTTCCCATTGACCTCCTTGGCGAGCTCGATCAGTTTGGCATCGACCTCTTTGACCGAGGGGTAGTCTGTGTCCACAATCCGGACATCCACATTGACCTGCTTCTGAATGTGGTGGAGAATTTCAAGCCCCCTTTTTCCCCTGGTTCGCTTGATGGGATCATGGGAGTCGGCGATATGCTGGAGTTCACCGAGGACGAATTGGGGGATGAGGAGGGGGCCCTCCAAAAAACCTGTTTCAGCGATATCGGCGATGCGACCATCGATGATGACGCTCGTATCCAGAATCTTGGCAATTCCATCCCGGGGAAGACCTTTCCCCATGGGTTTCCAATCCCGCGGACCGCGGGACAGATGGAATTCCCCTCCTTTTTTTAAACCGATCCGGAGACCGATATATCCGCATACCCCATAGAGCAACCCGTATAAAGGCAGGGCGGTCTGCTGTTCGTTGAAGAGAAAGGGGAAAAAGATATTGGAGATGAGATTGGCTAAGATGACTCCAAAAATCAGTCCGATAAAACTTCCTAAAAGATTTTTTAAAGAGACCTTTCTCAACCGATTCTCCATGAGGAGGGTCAGGGCGGAGAGAAGAAGGCCCCCGAAGAGCCCCCATAAACCCATCCGGGGCGAAACTCCCTTTGCCAGAAAGTATCCGCTTGCACCGCAGATGAGAAACAAGAAAAGACGAAGAATCCAAGCGTCCAAATCGTTCACCTCCTTTCGATGAAGTTTTGATTGATTTAAAGAAGAGACGGGGGAAATAGATGCCTATGCGCCAAAGATCGACCTGATCACTTTTAGGATTTCCGTTTCTTTCACATCCTTGGCGATCGCCAATTCCTTCACCAGGAGCGTCTTGGCCATGTCCATAATTTTTTTCTCACCGAAGGAGAGCTCTTTCTCGGCCTTCAGGAGGTGAAGGTCCCGAAGCACTTCTGCAATTTCGTAAATCGATCCCGTATTGATCTTTTCCATATACTCCCGGTATCTTCGATTCCACGTCTGGTTATCAAGGGTGACCTCCCGGTCTTTCAGGATTCCGATCACCTTCCGGGCGTCGATCTTCCGGATCACCGTTCTCAGGCCGGCGGATTCTACATTGTCTTCGGGGACCATGATGGTCATCCCGTTATCGACGAAGCGGAGGATATAGAAGCTCTGCTCCTTACCCGAAATACGCTTGGTCTCAATGGCTTCGATCACTCCTACTCCGTGACCGGGGTAGACTGCTTTGTCACCAATGTGAAACATAATATTACCTCCCCTTCCTCATCATTCACCATTCAAAGAGGTCTTCTTTCTCTCCCGTATATCAGCCTGACTTTTAAGGTGAGAACGGGCAGTTTTGTGAGGTCTCAGGATCCTTCACGTCCGGCAAGCTTCAATATATCCTCTTCATCGGGCCTCTTTCCCTGAATCAGTTTTCCGATGGAAGCATCCATTCCAAAGAGGGTTGAAATCTGAATCTTCCCTTTTACCCCTCCTCTTTCTCCGGGATTTCCAGGCTGAAGCAACTCCATCACATCTCCCACCTTCAGGCCACTTAATTTACCGGCATTGATGTAGACCTCTTCCCCATCGACCTTGGCAACCCGGCAGAACCAGTCCAGACGGTCCAATTCCCTTGAAAGGGATCGACTGAGATCGGAAATCGTCAGGTCAAACGCCCTTCCTTTTGCCTTTTCGTCGGAAAAGGCCCCTCTCTCTTTCGTGGGAACGATGGAATTCTGGGCCGAAAGGCTTTTGAGTATTTTGCCGGAGAAGGTATCGACGATTTTCATCTCTATCTTAATAATGGCCGTAGAAGTCCCATCCTGATCCTTTGCTCCTTTTGTTGTGAAGACATAAGGACCCGAGAGCTCTCCCAGAACAATGGCATGGATTCCGAAGACCTCGTTGAGCATTCTTGAGATTTTCGGGGATTCCAGATCGGATGGAGAGACTTCCCTTTTTTCAAGAAATTCCTTGACCATCTGATAGTCAACAAAGAGGACCTGGAAGGACCTTTGCGTCATTTCTTTCATCAGTCTTTCGGCCAACCAGTCGCCGAAGGTCTCCTCGGCAGAAGCGGTCCGATCATCAAAGTGGGCGACCACCACCTTCTTCTTTAATTGAGCAACCGGAGAGACTGAAACAGAAGTCGAAAGAGGCTCTTTTCCTGGAACGGAAGAAGGCGAGAGGGTAGTGACAGGAGGAAGAGTTTTCTTTCCCTCCTCACTGCGCATGGACAGGGCAGCAAAGGCCTCCTTTTTTGCCAGATATTCCTCCACAGGAATATAGAGATATTTGGGCTGACTCCCTCCCTCAGAAGCACGGGGATTGAGGACCTTCACATATTCGTGTTTATCGATGATGATGACCTCTTTATCCACCAATTCCTTCATCTTTGCCTTATGAGGTGGCCCCTTTTTAATGGGCAGCCAGGATGGAGTGGAACAGGCAAAAAGAAAGAAAAGGGTGAAAAATAAGAGAAAAACAGAATAATAAGGTTTCGTGGCGTTTGATTTCATCTTTTCCTTTAGACTAAAAGTAATTATACTCTAAAAAGGTGAGAAAATCAACGCAGAAATTGGAATTGTAAGCATCTTTTTTTCCGTGATGGAAACCCATTGGAATGCTAAATCCAAAGGGGCAGGCGGGCCAGCGGAGAAAGATTTAGGGCGGCACCACTTAAGGATTGGCTCCAGGCGCTCCAAGACCAATAATAACCTCATTTTCATTGACGACGAAAGTTTCCCTTAAACTTCTAATGATCCGCAATCCTAAAGATTTCGGAGTCTGGCCCGCCTGCCCCTTTGGAGACCATTCTGTCATCACGGAATTGGAGATGCTTTCTTGGGATAATCGCTTTTTCTTTTTTCAAAATTAGATGGTGAATTCCAACAAATATTTGTGAAAAAAATTGGTTGTGGGTTTTTAACCACTGCGGGTAAGATAGGCGATGACCTTCTGGAGGTCTGCGGGGGTGTCCACGCCAATGGGTTCATAATCAACGGGAACAACTTTGATTTTATAGCCATTTTCCAAAACACGAAGTTGCTCCAGTTTCTCTATTTTTTCCAGAGGAGTGGGCTTCATTTTGGCAAGCCGGAGAAGAAAGGTCCGGCGATAGACATAAAGGCCGATCGTTTTAAAAACCCTTTTTGAAAAAATCCCTTTTCTATCTGCAGGGTTGCGGAGAATTTGCTCCATATTAAGATCACGGGGAAAGGGGATGGGAGAGCGGGAGAAGTAGAGGGCAAAACCCTTCTGATCTACCACCACCTTCCCCTGGTTGGGATTGAGCCAATCCTTCACATCCTCAATCCTTCTCATCAAGGTGGACATATCCAGGCCCTCATCTTTCAGAAGAGGACGGATGGCTTTATCAATGATAAAACCTTTAATCAGGGGTTCATCTCCCTGGACATTAACGATGATCTCAGATCTGAGTTTTCGCGCCACCTCCGCCACCCGATCGGTTCCGGTAGGATGATCCGGAGAGGTCATCACCGCCTTTCCTCCAAATCCCTGAACTGCCTCCAGGATTCTCTGGTCATCGGTGGCCACAATGACCTCTTGAATCAGTTTCGATTGGCGCACCCCTTCATAGACATGCTGGATCATCGGCTTGCCCAGAATATCGACAAGGGGTTTCCCCTCGAACCGTGTCGAACCATACCGCGCTGGAATGACCGCAGTGATCTTCATAATTCACATTAAATCAGATTAAGATAGGACTGTCAACCTCCGCCTTTTCCATCGACCCTTCTCCTCTCCCCTTGGGCATCCCCTTTTTCCCCTCGCCCCGTTGGGGAGAGGGTTGGGGTGAGGGGGAGGATCCGCTCTAAAATGTTTTTTTAAAAAACAATTTTCCTTGACAGCACAAAATATTATGGTAACCTGTCGCATAAGTAAACCCCGTTAGAAATTCCAGTCGCTGCGACTCGAAACCAAGGAGGGCATTATTTCTAACGGGGCCAGAAGAACAGATGGAATTAGCGGAATTTGGTGGAAAGGTAAACGCAAAGAAAATGGACTTAACCTAAATCATGGACGTAAGGTCTTGACAATTGAAATAGGAAGCTTAATTCAAATTTCAAAAGCTGACGCCGCCTTTTACGGAAAAAGAACCAAAAAATGTACTTGACTTATTTAACCTATAGGTTAAAATGAATTTACTGCTCATTTCAAAAGGTTTCTATTCTGTTTACGCTGTAGCGAAAAGTAGGGAATACTGTGAGCTGCTCGAATTTCTCGAAGGACTTGGCCAGACCCTTCAAAAAGATTCTGATCGGATGCTGGCCCTTTTGGGTAGAGTGGCAATGGAAGGACCACCCAGAAACACGGAGATTTCCCATCAGATTAAGGGAAAATTATTTGAATTCATCCAGGGAAGGTTGAGGGTTCTCTGGTTCTACGACGAAGGAAGACTGATTATTTGTACAAGTGGCTTTGTTAAGAAGGGGCAGAAAATCCCTCGGGGTGAGATTGACCATGCGATTCGGCTGATGAATGGCTATTTCAAGGATAAGAAAAAAGCGCAAATACAGATATACGAGGAAGAAGGTGCCTAAATGAAGAAAAAATCGTTTAAAGAGCTTTTCGATCAGGCAAAGGAACGGGATACTTATTGGGTTGCCTCCCTCATTCTTGATTTTACTGAGGGACTTCATAAAATGATGGAGGCAAACGGAGTCTCCAGGAGCGAGCTCGCACGACGCCTTGGGGTCAGCCCTGCTTATATTACCAAGGCGCTTCGTGGCAATGTCAATTTCACATTAGATTCAATGGTGCGTTTGGTAAGGGCAGCAGGAGGCGAGGTCAGTCTTCAGGTTGCACCAAAAGCTCAGAAGAAAAGAAACGATTTTTATAGAAAACAAGGGATGAAAAAGGCCGCCTAATCCAAAGTTAATACGAAGAATTCGAGAATGTCAAAAAGAAACCTAACCCTGGACTCCTTTCTATGAAAGGGCAGCATGAGAACTTAATCAGGATTATAGAATCAGGTCTTCGATGTTAGCAGAATCGGGTGGAAAAGGTGAACGCCAACAAAATAGACCCAGCCCAATTACGAATTTGAATTTTGTCTGGTGTCAAGGACTGACCCCACATGTAAAGAAGGAAGGATCAAATCTTGCAGTAATACATTTAAAATTTGTAGACTCCAAGCGCAAAAAACTTCTCAAATCTTTTCGTTCACCGCTTTTAGGAATTCTGCCGGTCCCTATTTTGAACTGTTTTCCAAGCGTTTCAATAACGCCTCCAGCTTGTTTCCTTGACATTCCGTCATAATCTGGCTATATTCTTCCCAGAATGAAATATCAGGTCGTGATAGCGAAAAGCGCACAAGAGGCCTTCAAAAAACTCGATGCGCGCCGGCGTTCTGCCTTGAAAGAGGCCATGCGGACACATCTTGAAAATGTACCTAAACAAGAGAGTAAGAGCCGGATCAAGCGGCTGAAAGGGTTACGGCAACCGCAGTACCGCCTGCGAGTGGACAGTTTTCGGGTATTCTACGATGTGAATGATGAACAAGGCCGGGTTGAAGTGTTGGGTTTTGTAATGAAACCCGAAGCAGAAAATTGGTTGCAAGAATACGGAGTGCCGGAATGAAAAAGCATACGATGAGCGAAGCCAAAAACGATATCTGCAGCATCATTCGTGAGGCAGAGGAGGAGGAAGTTCTCATTACTCGTCACGGCAAGCCAGCTGCCGTGGTGGTCGGATTCCGAGACGAGGACGATTGGTTCGACTATAAGATCGAGCACGACGAGAGATTTCTCCGGAGGATCGCTAAGGCCAGAGAGGAAATCCGGAAAGGGGAATACGTTACTCTGGACGAGTTATCCGATTGAACGCTTATCTCTGCCGCGATAAATCTAAAGAAACTTGGGGTCAGGCAACGGAAATACGGTAAACGTAGAAATAGGATCAGATTTTAGTGATGGGTGTTAGTTACTGGTGCCTGACCATGATAGTTGATAGAAGATTTTATTGAACCGTGGAGCGGATGCAGAACCAGGTATTCAATGTTGGCGGAATATACCATACGGTTTGACAAAACAGTATCACTCCGCTCAGATCTATGCTAAGATAAGAAGAAATGTTGAGCGCAACGGAGGTAAAGCAATGGACTTTTATACTATGGTACTAAGGAAAAGCGGTAACGATTGGGTAGCCTTATGCTTGGAGAATGGATTGGTGGGGCAAGGAATGACAAAAGAAGAATCAATTAGAAAGTTAAAGGAAGCAATTGAGTGTTTTGAGGACGTTAGAAAAACTGAAGAGGGTGTGTATAATGCGCCCATATCGATCAAGGAACTCCACGAATTTCTAACAATAGAGGGAAAAGAACTTGCCTCACAGACCTTTGAATTAAGGGCAGTAAATGCCTAAGAATATTCCTTCTCTAAAACCCAGGGAACTTGTCCGCCTGTTGGAGAAGGGCGGTTGCTCATTTTTTAGGGAAGGTAAAGGGGATCACTCGATCTACATTCGCACCTTTGGAAACCAAAAGAGGGTGGTCCCGATTGATATGGGAGCAAGAGAATTGTCCCCGCCTTATGTCCTCCGCATTTTCAGACAATTCGGCTTCACGGATGATGAGATCGAGCACCTTTTGAAGTAACTGGTCTCTAGCCTTAAAACTTAACAAAAGATTTTGTGGAAGTGTGGAGCGAATGCAGAATCGGATCTTTAAGGCTGGCGGAGTTGGGTGGAAAAGGTGAACGCTGAGAAAAAAGACTTGACCTCACATTATAGATTGGAGAAAGATGATCAAAAGGTATCTTAAAAGGCTGATTCTTATTCATAAGGAAGCCATTCTGATGGAAGTCATTTCGATAAGGGGACTGATGCAACTTCTTATGAAAACCCGGAACACTGATGAAAAATGGACAAGGGAGGAAAAGGAAGAGATAAAGAGGCATCTGAAAAACATAGCGAAGATCATCCCGGCAGTCGCTATCTTCTCTCTTCCCGGAAGTTCCTTTCTTCTGCCTATTCTTACCGAGGTCCTCGATCGAAGGAAAACCAGAAGGCAGTGAGAAAAGAAGATCCGGGATCAAATCCAGGGTGAAGTCATTGAAGTTGTTCAGGCAATACCGGCCGAACCAGTGGGCCGAAAATTCTGTTTCGGCAATCAGTTTCGTTAAATCTTAGTCCTAAATCCTTCCATGAATTGTTCTGAAGATAATTTTTTCCCCGCCTTCAAAGTTGGAGCCACAGCTATAAATAGAGTCTGTTTATAAATTGTCCCCTCAATCAGGATCGTCATTCAGGCGAAAGCCGGAATCCAGTCCTTTCAAGACCTTCTGGATGCCGGATCAAGTCCGGCATGACGGAAAACGCTGTTTATGGACAGACACTAAATAGAAAAGGGGTCGCCATCATTTTATCCCATGCTCATCCTCATTTGCACTTTGAGGCGTGTTCAATAAAGTAGACCACTTACAAAAATGTAAGCAATTTTACCCCATCGAGAGTGCCACATCAATTTAAATAATCTTTAATTTTCGACATGTTGTGGACCTTATAAGATTTTATGTTTTGGCAAGGAGTTTGCTTCTCTATCATGCATGCAAAAGAGAATCAACACATATGAGGCTGAATCTTCAATAAAGTATTTTATCAATCGCAAATTTTTCACGTTTGTTATTCCAGTTTTAATACTTTTTTTTCTTCTCTCCACTTCCCATGCCGAGATTTATAAGGTAAAACGTGCCATCGATGGAGACACTCTTCTTCTTATCAATGGGGAACGAGTCCGGCTGATCGGTGTGGATACTCCTGAAACAAAACATCCTCAAAAACCCGTCGAATACTTTGGAAGAGAAGCATATCTTTTCACCAAACAGATGGTTGATGGGAAAGAGGCGCGGTTTGAGTTTGAGAGGCAAAAGAGGGACAGATATGGCCGCCTCCTGGCTTATGTCTATCTTTCGGATGGGACTTTCTTGAATGCAGAAATCATCAAGCAGGGGTATGGATTTGTTTATACAAGGTTTCCATTTAAACATATGGAGGAGTTCAGAAGATATGAGAAAGGGGCGAGGGAGAACAGAAAGGGGATGTGGAGATAATATCTTCTCTATTAAAACATGGTAAGTTCGGGTGTGGTCTTCTGGTAACCGTAATTTTTTACGACCCCATCCTTATTGAAGAGGATGACAAGTCCGTCTTTCTTCTGTTGGATCCGGGAGTACTGGAAGAGGGTGAGGTTGGTGAGGTAGGGTTCCTCTATGGTGAACTTGGTGGAGTTCTTGCGAAGATAGGCATAGACGAAGATATCCCCATCATACTGCTTCTGAATCCGGTCCGGCGGGCCAAAGGTCTCGAGGATTTCACCTTTGGTCGTAGCGCCTATTTTAATCTTCTCCCTGGGATCGCTTTTGAGTTCGGAACCCACATAGATCCTTCCGATACTGCAACCCCACACAAGTAGCAAAAGAGAAAGGGCGATTAATATTTTACCGTAACTCATCCGTTCCTTTATGGAATCCATAATATTTCACCCTATCATTTTCATCGAGGAAGATGACCAGATGATCCGACTTCACTTTGGCTTCAACGAAGTTGAAGAGGACCAGGACAATGGCCCGGATGTTCCCCCGATTGTACTGGTAGGAGAGGATATTGGCAAAGGGGTAGTTGGTGAGGGGCTCCCTGGTCACATCCATTTCCCGGAGGATTTCATTGAAGACCGTGGGGCTGATATAGTTCTGGGGCGGCCCAAACCAACTGATGATTTCTTCCTTCGTGGTGACGCCGGACTTAATCTCTCTGATCTTTTCTGGAGCAATCTGGGGGCCTTCGTAATACCGTCCGACCACACAGCCTGAAAGGAGGAGAATTAAGGAAAGAATCATGATGATCGGGAACGGAGATCCCCAAAACTTCTTCATAGGCCCTCCCTTTTAAATGGGAAATAGAAAATGGGAAATGGGAAGTGAGAGTTGAGCATTGACCATTGAAAATTGTTCTATCCCTTTCCCATTCCGTACTTTTCCGCCACCTCTTTAAAACCCGGCAAAGACTTCTCGATGACTTTCGTGTCGACGGCGTAGGAAATTCTAAAATAACCGGGCTTGCCAAAACCCCTTCCGGGCACGGTCAGGATTCTTTTCGACTGAAGTTCTTTCACAAAGGCGACATCGTCTTCAATCAATGCTTTCGGGAAGAGGTAGAAGGCGCCCTCAGGCTTAACGATCTGGTAACCGTAAGAGGATAAGGAATGATAGAAGAGATCCCTTTTTTCTTCATATTCTTTAATGTTGACCGAATTTCTCTGAAGGGGGGCGACCAGCCTCTGCATCAGAGCCGGTGCATTGACAAACCCGAGGGTCCGGTTGGCAAAGACGATGGCGGCGATCAATTCATCCACCTCTTCACAGAAGGGGTTGACCGCAATATAGCCGATCCTCTCTCCTGGCAGGGAGAGGTCCTTGGAATGAGAGGTGACCCGTATGGAATGAGGGTAGTGCTGAAAGGCAATAGGAAGTTTGACCTGGTCGAAGACGATCCTCCGATAGGCTTCGTCCGTAATGAGATAGAGCGTCCTTTTCAGATCATGGCTTTTTTCCTTTAACAATCTTCCCAGCTCTTCCAGAGATTCCCTGTTATAGACCACGCCTGTCGGGTTATTGGGAGAGTTGATCAGAACGGCCTTGGTTTTCTTCCCAAAGCCCTTTTCAATCTCCTTCAGATTGAGGGAGAAATCGGCATGGGTTTCGACCAGATGAATCTGGCCGCCGCTATTTTCAATATAGGATTTAAATTCCATAAAATAGGGAGAAGGAACAATGACCTCATCGCCTTCGTCAAGGAGGGCTTTAAAGATGACATTGAGCCCTCCTGCTGCTCCGACGGTCATCACAACATGCTTCTCTTCGAAAGGAAGACCGGATTCTTCCGCGATATATTGAGCGACAGCCCTCCGTGTCTCGATATAACCATTATTGGGCATATAACGGTGCATTCCCGCAATGGGTTGATCAGCAAGGGCTTTAAGCGCCTTCTTCAACGAGGCCGGAGGTTCGAGATTGGGATTTCCGAGGGAGAAATCAAAGACATTTTCCTCGCCATAAAGCCTTATCAACTCCTCTCCCTGCTCAAACATTCGCCTCACCCATGAGGCGCCTTCCAATGCGTTCTTCACCTTTTTTGAAATCGCCATATTAACTACTCCTTTCAGACATCTCACTGTCCTAAAAAATAAAAAAAACCATAGAGTTGCCCCTATGGCTTAAAAATGGAAAAGCCATGGGGCCTGACCGGTCACCCATGGCTCACTATCCCGTTATCAGGAGAGCCTCTACGGGTGACCCTTGCCAAAATAAAAATAAAAGTAGTAGAAATTAAATACGTTTCCCATAGGTTTTCCCTTTTGCATCAAACTTAAAACATATCCGGTTGAATTGTCAAGGGAAATTTGACATTTAGCAAAAATCCCTTTAATATTGCCGAGATATATCTCCTTTGAATAGCGGATGTTGAAGATGGCCGGAGAGAAGCGACTCGCTCGAACCAGAAATATAGGGTTTATGGCCCACATCGATGCCGGAAAGACAACCGTCACCGAAAGGGTCCTCTTCTATACAAAGAAGATCCACCGGATGGGCGAAGTGGATGAGGGGACCACGGTGATGGACTGGATGGTCCAAGAGCAGGAGAGGGGGATCACGATCACCTCTGCCGTGACAACAGTGGAGTGGAAAGGAAACACCATCCACATCATCGATACGCCGGGCCATGTGGACTTCACGATGGAAGTGGAGCGCTCCCTCCGGGTGCTCGACGGAGCGATCGCCATCTTCAGCGCGGTGGAGGGGGTGGAACCCCAGTCGGAGACGGTCTGGCATCAGGCAGACAAATATCGTGTGCCCAAATTGGCCTTCGTCAATAAGATGGACCGGCTCGGGGCAAATTTTTTCGAAACCGTCAGGATGATGGTTGACCGGCTCGGAGCCAATCCGCTGATCCTCCAGGTTCCCATTGGCATGGAAGACCGATTTATTGGAGTGGTCGATCTCATCCGGTTAAAAGGGATTGTCTGGGACGAGCACAGTCTTGGGATTGAATTTAAGGAGATCACCATCCCCGGGGACCTGGAGGAGGAAGTCGCTCTCCATCGGTCGGAATTGATCGAATCCCTTGCCGAGCTGGATGACCATTTGACGGAAAAGTATCTCAATGGGGAGGAGATCTCCGAAACGGAGATGAAAGGGGTTCTCAGAAAGGCGACCATTTCGATGAAGGCTGTCCCCGTTCTCTGTGGAGCGGCGTTGAGGAATCAGGGCATCCAGCCCCTGATCGATGCCATTGTGAACTATCTTCCTTCTCCCCTTGATATCCTTCCTGCCGAAGGAACCCATCCCGTCACCGGCGAGAGAGAGGAAAGGATGCAGAAGGATGAAGCGCCCTTCAGCGCCTTAGCCTTCAAGGTGCTCATGGATGAGGGGAGGAAGCTGGTCTATATCCGGATTTACTCGGGCGTGCTTAAAGTGGGCGGAGAGGTCTATAACCCAAGATTGAAGAAGAGTGAAAAGATTTCGAGAATCTTCCAGATGCACGCCAATCAGCGAACCCGGGCCGAGGAGGCAAAGACAGGCGAGATTGTGGCTGTGATGGGTTTGAAGGAGACGACCACAGGGGATACGCTTTGCGAGCGAGGTCATCCCATTCTCCTTGAGCCGATCGATTTCTATAAGCCGGTGATGTCGGTGGCTGTGGAACCGAAGACAGGCCGTGATCAGGAGAAACTCACTCAATCCCTCGAAAAGTTGAGCGATGAAGATCCCACCTTTCAGGTCAATTTAGATGAGGATACGGGCCAGACGATCATCTCCGGAATGGGGGAGTTGCATCTCGATGTTCTGGTCAATCGTCTCCTGACCGAATACCATCTCGAAGTGAATGTTGGAAAACCGCAGGTCGTCTTTCGGGAGACGGTGGAGAAGGAGGCAGAGGCTTCCTTCAAATTTGCTAAAGAGTTGGAAGAGATCAAACTTTTCGGGGAGGTCTTCTTGCGTATCTCGCCGAATGGCAGGGGAAAGGGGATCGAATTCCTTTCCGAGGTCCCCGAGGGAACCCTGCCAACGGAATGTCTTCTCTCCATCGAAGAGGGAGTGAGAGAGGGTTCTACCGTCGGGGTGATCATGGGCTATCCTTTGACAGACCTTCGTATTACACTGTTAAAGGCCAACGCAGACCCGAATCATCCCTCTCCTCTCGCCCTCAAGATTGCCTCATCGAATGGATTAAGGGAGGCCTGCCGGAAGGCGCAACCGGTGTTAATGGAGCCGATGATGGAGGTGAACATCATCGTCCCGGAAGAGTTCATGGGAGAAGTTGTGGGGGATTTAAAGGCCCGGAGGAGTTCGGTTGAGGCGATCACTCCGAAAGGAAAGATCAGTCTGATCAAGGCCCTCTCCCCCTTGACCCGGATGTTCGGTTACTCCACGGACCTAAGGTCCCTGACTCAGGGCCGGGGAACCTTTTCGATGCAATTTTCACGATATGATAAAATGATCAGTTAGAAAAAGCTTTCAAATCCCCCCTTTTCTAAACTGATCCTTACCCATAAGTGGGGGCGCTGGACACAAGGGTTAAGTTTAATGTTGTTAACAGGTTGATATCATTATTAATTTTTAAGTTTGTCATTCCTGCGGAAGCAGGAATCCAGATGTTTCTATTGGTCCTGGATTCCCGTTTTCACGGGAATGACACCAAAATACGAAATGCAAAACCTTCAATTACACCGGTCATGCCCCCTTCCTTGTGCCCAGCCACCTGACTTATGGGACACGGTCAGTTTTCTAAAGGGGGGGCGAGGGGGGATTAGGGTGAGTTGAATATGGAAGAAGAAATTCTTCAACTCTTGAGAGAGTCCCCTTCCGATTTTCTTTCGGGCGAGGAATTGAGCCGCCGGCTGAAGGTGAGCCGGACGGCCGTCTGGAAGAGAATGAGACATCTGAGATCCCTTGGCTATGAGATCGAGGCATCGACCCGCTCGGGTTACCGGTTGATTCAGTCGCCAGATATTCTCACTCCATCGGAAATCAAACCCCTTCTGAAGACGAAATGGATGGGTAAGACGATTCATTATTTTCATACCCTTGATTCAACAAACTCTAAAGCCTATGAGCTGGCCACCCAAGGCGCAGAAGAAGGGGAGGTGGTCATTGCGGAGTCTCAGGTGAAAGGGAGGGGAAGGCTGGGGAGAAACTGGTTTTCGCCTCCTTATTTAAATCTCTACCTCTCCGTCATCCTCCGGCCCCAAATTCCTCCCCATCAGGCTCCGCTCATCACCCTGATGGCGGCTGTGGCCACGGCAGAGGCTATTGAGAAATGTTCTGGCCTCCGACCGTTGATCAAATGGCCGAACGATATTCTTCTGAAGGGTCGAAAGGTGGCGGGCCTTCTCAATGAGATCAAATCGGAAACGGACCGAATCCACTTTGTCATCCTTGGCATCGGTGTTAATCTCAATGTTGCTGAGAAGATGTTTCCGAAAAAGATTCGCAGGATAGCCACATCGTTAAAGCGGGAGCGGGGAGAGGGCGTTTCGAGGAAAGAGTTTCTTCAACGCCTCCTGGAGGAATTGGAAGGATGGTATCAGAGGTTCTTAAAGAAGGGAGATAAGCTGATCCTTGATGCCTGGAGGGAGAGATCCCGGATCAAAGGGAAGAGGGTGAAGGTGACTTCGTTCGGGGAGACCCTTTCAGGCGTGGCCATGGATGTTGATTCCGATGGAGCCTTAATTTTAAAAATGGGGGATGGGGAGCGAAAAAGAGTGGTTGCAGGAGACATCGAATATAAAAGATAAATGTCAAATGTCAAAGTTCAAATTTCAAATGAAATCCAAAGTTCAAATATCAAATATTTCGATTTTGGAATTTGGCATTCCTTTGGCATTTGAACTTTGACATTTAGATTTCCCCCAGCTGTGCTGGGGGTAGGAGGTCTTATGCTATTGGTCATTGATGTGGGGAATACGAATACGGTCCTCGGGGTCTATGATGGGAAAGTCCTGGTTGACCACTGGCGGATCAGAACGGAGAGGGAGAGGACGGCTGATGAGTGGGGGATCCTCTTTCGCGATCTCTTCCGGTTTGACCATATCGATATCAAAGATTTCGGAGGAATGATCATCTCCTCCGTTGTTCCACCGGTTCTGGACATGTTGCAGGAGATGGCGGAAAAATATTTTCATGTCAAACCCCTGATCGTGGGGTCTGATATTGAGACTGGAATGGTTATCTCCTATGACCATCCCGCAGAGGTGGGAGCCGACCGGATCGTCAATGCAGTGGCGGCCTATGACCGGTACCGAAAGAGCGCCATTGTGGTTGATTTCGGAACAGCCACCACTTTTGATTATGTCTCATCCAGAGGGGAATATATGGGGGGAGCCATTGCTCCGGGGATTGGAATATCGGCAGAGGCCCTGTTTCAACGGACCTCGAAATTGCCCAGGATTGAGATCACCAAACCCGGCAAGGTTGTCGGAAAGAATACCATTCAGAGCATGCAATCAGGCATCTTTTTCGGATATGTGGGACTGGTCGATGAGATTGTGAGACGGATGAAGAAAGAGGTGAAATCAAACCCCAAAGTGATTGCCACAGGAGGGTTGGCTCTTCTGATCGCCAATGAGTCAGAGACCGTTGAAGAAGTGGATGAATTTTTAACCCTGGAAGG
>DYHU01000203.1 GCA_020724025.1 Syntrophorhabdus sp.
CTATGGGGAGAGGGTGGGGTGAGGGGAATTCCGCAATCTGCAATCGATTAGGTCATTCCAAGTCCGCCATCCACGCAGATGAGTTGGCCGGTGATATAGTTCGCTTCGTCCGATGCCAAGAAGACGAAGGTGAGGGCTACCTCTTCCGGGTCCGCAAATCGACCCAGCAAAATCCTGCCCGTATAAATCTCCTTCAGCTTTGGGTCTGTCCGAATCTTCTCGGTCATCTCAGTGCTTACGTATCCCGGCTGAACCACATTCACCGTAACCCCATGACCAGCCAATTCTCGCGCAGCCGACTTGGTCAGAGCAACGATTCCTCCCTTTGCCGAGCTATAGTTGATCTGTCCTTTCGTTCCCCACAACCCGGCTGAAGAAGTGACATTGATTATCTTCCCGCATTTTCTCTCCATCATATATTTTGATGCTGCCTGGATGCATAGGAAGGGTCCTTTGAGTTGGATGTCGATCACCTCATTCCATTGTTCCTCTGTCATTTTGTAAAGCATATTTGGTTTTGATACTCCTGCATTGTTCACCAGGATATCGATTTTCCCGAAATGGTCAACGCAGGTGTTAATAATCTTCTCCGCCTCGGCCTTGACCGCCACATTGCCCTTCACCGCTACTGCCTTCCGTCCTATCTTCCCGATCATCTCCACCACTTCCTGAGCGGGCTGATCTTTTGTGGCATAGTTGACGATCACATCCGCCCCTTCCTTTGCATAGGCAAGACAGATCGCTCTCCCAATACCTCTTCCACCGCCTGTTACCACAGCAGCTTTACCTTCCAGTCGCCCCATCCGCTACCTCCGTCAATTTTCAATTTGAGTTTTATTACTACAGCGTCATTTTTTCGTCATTCCCGTGAAAACGGGAATCCAGGATGTTTATGGGCTCCAAAACCCCAACTGGATACCCGCTTTCGCGGGTATGACGGATGGGGCGGAAGCATCCTTTGTTGGTGCACAGTACCGTTCTTTCTCAAAGAGTCGCTGTAGGGTTATTCGATCTTCAATTCCAGATTGATCATATCCCCTCCTCTTGTAAACCCCATCGCCCTGAAAAACTTAAGGAGGTCCCAATCGTTCCAATTCGCCAGGGTATAAATGACGCTCACGCCAATCGCCTTCAGATTTTTGACAAATTCCTGGCTCAATCTTCTCGCCACGCCTTTGTGCTGATAGTCCGGATCCACTCCGATGATACTGAGCCACCCGATTGTATCGGGAACCCCGAACTCCCATCCGCTCACCTCTCCTACCACAAAGCCGATTACCTTCCCTTCAATCTCAGCTACCAGGGAGGAAAAAGGATATGGCGGGTTTTGAGGGACGATCTTCTTCCAGTAATCCGGCCTCGACTTTCCGATAACCTTGCGGTCGATCTCAACGATCGCATCCACATCTCCGGCAGTCATCGGCCGTATATTCACCCTGGACAAAAATTCAACATCCATTGTCTTGGCTTCCCCTCCCCTCTTCCTACTCAATCACTGCGATCACCGCTTCAGCCTCGACCTCCTGCCCTGGGGCCACACAGACCTCTTTCACTGTTCCGGTAATCGGAGCCACGATCGGCATCTCCATCTTCATCGCTTCCAAAACAGCCACCTGATCATCCTCTTTCACCTGATCTCCTGCCTTCACAGAAACAGAAACAATCTTCCCCACCATTGGCGCTGTTACGGGTGTTCCCATAATTCTTACCTCCTCTTAAGAACCAATTGTCTAATACAAACGAAATAAATGAATTTATATGGAATGTAGGGTGCGTTCCCCGAACGCACCGCCTAAAGGCATGATCGGGGATCATGCCCTACAATAATGTATTAAAATAAAATGCGTTTGGATTATTTAGAGTCTGTTTATAAAGTCGGTTAATCAGTCATGCCGGACTTGATCCGGCATCCAGAGACCTTGAAAAGACTGGATTCCGGCTTTCGCCGGAATGACCACTTTTTATGACACCGGTAATTTATGGACAGACACTATTTAAGACCCAGTACGCTCCTGGCAATGATCATCTTCTGAATATTGGATGTCCCTTCCACAATCTGGTAAGATTTGGCATCACGATAAAATCTCTCCACAGGATATTCCGTTGAAAAACCATAAGACCCGAAAATCTTCACCGCTTGATTCGCAGCTCTGACGGCCACCTCTGCGGCATAAAATTTTGCGCAGGAAACCTCGATGGTGTTTCTCTGCCCCAGGTCTCTATTACATGCGGCCCGATAGACAAGGAGTCGGGCGGCCTGTTCTTCCACATACATTTCCGCAATCTGTTCCTGGATCATTTGAAAATTTGCAATGGGCTGTCCAAACTGCTCCCGTTCATTGGCATATCGAACAGAATGTTCGAGACAAGCTCTCGCCACCCCAACGGCCCTTGCGGCGGAGGAAAGTCGAGTATTATCCAACATCGACATGCAGATTTTAAACCCATCTCCTTTTTGCCCGACCAGACAGTCCTTCGGCACCTTGACGTCTTCGAAAATGATCTCCCCTGTGGGAGCACAGAAAAGGCCCAATTTCGAATCAATGGATTTTTGTGTGACGCCCGGGGCATGCATATCCACGATGAAGGCCGACATGCCGCGATGCTTCGCTGCCTTATCAGTGTACACATAAACAATACCAAGGTCGGCCACGGGTACCCCTGAAATCCACATCTTTGTCCCATTCAGAACGAATCCGCCCTCACCTTCTACGGCTGTTGACTTCATCGAGGCGACATCCGAGCCGGTGTTGGGTTCGGTGATGGCAAAACATCCGAACGAATCGGCATTGATCAATTTTGGAATCCAGCGTTCTCGTTGTTCCTCTGTTCCGAAATTGAGCAGGACAGATTGGATCGAATTCATCTGAAGGTTAAAAGGAAGTCCCCAGGACGGAGAAATTCTTGCGATCTCTTCGGTCATCACTGAGGCTGCGAGATAACCAGTCTCATTTCCACCATATTTTTCAGGTGCTATACATCCAAAAAAACCGAGTTTGGCCATCTCTTTAACAATCTCTCGACGGAAGCGATGTTCTTTCTCATCCTCCTCCATCGTCGGGGCAATCTTCTTCTCCGCAAAATTTTTAGCCATTTCGCGCATTGCTACTTGCTCTTCTGTTAATGAAAAATCCATAAAACCAACCTCCCTCCCGATTAGATTGTGCAATTTATAACAAACTGACTATTTATTGTCAAGGAAATTTTGTTTTTCTTGTGATAACTATAAGTTAGCATATTTTTTTAATCTTCATTTGACTGGGCTAATGAAACCAAGACTATTGACAACAAAGAGGCAAATGGGCCATAAAAAGTTATGCGGATTATGGGACTGGATGTCGGGTCAAAAACGATCGGAGTGGCCATCAGTGATGAGCTTGGGATAACCGCCCAGGGCCTCAAAACAATCAAACGGAAGGCAATGGAAGATGACCTGAGGGAACTTCATGCCATCATCTCCCAATTCGGAATTGAGAAGATAGTGGTTGGCCTTCCAAAAAATATGGACGGGACCCTGGGCAAGCAGGCGGAAATCGTTTTAGAATGGATTAAGAACCTCAAAGATGAGATCCCTCTTCCTGTGGAAACATGGGATGAAAGGCTTTCTACGGTCGAAGCCTCAAGAACCCTGATCAAAGCCGATCTCTCCAGAAAGAAAAGAAAGGGCGTGATCGACAAATTGGCCGCTGTCCTCATTCTCCAGGGGTATCTCCAGCAGATCGGGAGCCAAAAAGATGAGTCTATTGCGCCGGCATAAGATCCTCCTGGTCTGCCTGTTTGCTTTCCTCTTTTTTGCCTCTCTCCTTTTCTGGTTTCTTTTTATTCCGCCTTCCCGGATTTCGTCGAACAAGATCATCACGATTAAAAAAGGGATGCCCCTCAGGAGGATCTCCGCGATGCTCGAACAGGAAGGGATCATCCGGAACAGAGAATTTTTTATTGGAATGGTGACCTTCCTTGGTAAAAAAGGAGAGATCAAAGCCGGGGAATATGAATTCCATACCCGGATGCTCCCCCTCGAAGTCCTCGACTCCCTGGTCAAAGGACAGGTCAAACGACATCTGGTCACCATTCCCGAAGGCTATACGCTCTCTCAAATCGGGCAACTCCTTGAGGACCTAAGTATTGTCGAAAAAAGAGCGTTCTTTCAAAAGGCTTCTTCTCCTGCCTTCATTGCCTCTCTCGGACTCTCCCATCATATCTCGAATCAGGTTCAAGATTCCTCCAAAAACAGGAGCGGGTTGACACTCGAGGGTTATCTCTTTCCTGACACCTACCACTTCATCAAAGAAATGGAGCCTGAAGAGGTGATCCGGATGATGGTCCATCAGTTTCAGAAAGTCTTCGGCCCCGATCTGATCGAAAGGGCCTCTCATCTGGGAATGACCCCCATGGAAGCGGTCATCCTGGCTTCCATCATCGAAAAAGAGTCCTCTTTGCCTGAAGAGAAAACGCTTGTCTCAGCCGTCTTTCACAACCGCCTGAAGAAAAAGATACCCCTCCAGAGCGACCCAACAGTCATCTATGGGATCAGCAATTTTGACGGAAATCTGACGAAGGAACATCTGTTAACCCCCACGCCTTATAACACCTATCTCTTTGTGGGCCTCCCTCCAACCCCCATTTGCAATCCGGGAAAAGAGTCCCTCCGGGCTGCCCTTTACCCCGATTCTGTCTCTTATCTCTATTTCGTATCGAAAAATGATGGATCCCACCATTTTTCTGAGAATTTCGAAGAACACCAGCGAGCGGTAGCGAAGTACCAGAAAAATCCATTTCGGAAAAATTGACTTGAAAAAAAATGACATCTCATTTATGTTTATATTCCACTAAACCCCGTTAGAAATTCCAGTGGGACATTAGACCCCGCCCTGCCTACCGGGAGGGAGGCGGAATTAATCTAGTTAATCTGGAATGTTATCCCGCCACAGGCGGGACTGCAGCCGCCGGCCCATAGGGCCTCCCCGGCCTCGCTGAGGCGAAGCCGAGGGCGGGCTGGCCCGGAGGGAGCAGCGGGGCATTATTTCTAACGGGGTAAAAAGAGAGAGGGGGTTTTTTGATGAAAGAGGTAGCGATCATCGGTGTTGGCCAGACCGCTTTTGTGAGAGGTTATGAGGGGTCTATTCGCGAATTGGCTTTTGACGCCTTCAGGGAGGCGATTCAGGATGCGGGCATGACCCAGAAAGATGTGGGCGCTTCCATTTTTTGTTCGGCTCCTGAATATGACAAACAACGCTCTCCGGCGGGCGTCCTCGCAGAATACCTTGGGCTCATTCCTCAGCCGACGCTTTATGTGGAGACCGTCTGTTCTTCGAGCAGCACCGGTATCAAAGTGGCCTATGGCATGATTAAGTCCGGTCTCCATGACGTCGTCGTTGTTCTCGGGTTCCAGAAGATGTCCGAGATTTCGTCCGCGGAATCCCAGGAGAGAATGGGCAGGGGCTCCGACATCCAGTGGGAGGCGCCCTTTGGAACCATGATGCCTGCGTATTACGCCCTTTATGCACAGGCCTATATGGCAAAGCACGGCTTGACCCATGACGATCTGATGAGTGTCAGGATCAAATCATCCACCTATGGCGTGATCAATGATAGGGCCGTCTACAGGAAACCAATAAAGCCGGGAGACTTTAAACAGGGCGACCCCGAGGCAAAAATGGCGGGCCCTGTCGCATGGCCGCTCCGGGTAGGTGACTGTTGTGCGAATGCGGATGGAAGCTCATGTATCATTCTTGCCAATGCTGAAAAAGTAAAAGCCTTTTCCAAGAAACCGGTCTGGGTTTTAGGTATCGGTGCGGCATCAGAGGCAGTCAACATGGCAGCGAGACCCGATTTTGCCAGGGGCCTTAGCGTGGGTTATGCCGCCGCCGCCCAGGCATACAAGATGGCCGGAATCACCGCAAAAGACGTCAAGGTAGCCGAAGTTCATGACTGTTTCACCATTGCAGAGATCATGGCCTATGAGGGTCTTGGTTTTGCGCCGATGGGAGAAGGCAAACAGCTCATTCGTGAGAAAGCGACATACAAAGAGGGAAAGGTCCCCGTCAATGTCGATGGCGGGCTCCTTTCAAAGGGCCATCCCATTGGTGCAACGGGTGGATCCCAGATCCGAACGATCGTTTTGCAACTTCGTGGTGAGGCAGGCCCCATGCAGGTGGCAGGCGAACCGGATATCGGCCTTGTGCACAACATCGGCGGCGTCGGACTATACGGAAACGTGACAATCTTTGGGAGGTGAGACATGGGTTTCGAGAAATTTGGAAGGAAGAGCTTTACGGCCGTCACCAAGACGGCAAAGTTTGTTGATCTTCTGTCAGAAGGGAAGATTGAAGGAACCGTTTGTAAGGATTGTGGCGCAAAGTTCTTTCCTCCAAGGGCGGACTGCGTAAAATGTTTCTCAAAGAATATGGACTGGTTTGAAATGCCCGGGAAAGGAAAACTTGAGACATTTACTACGGCCTATTATGCGCCGTTGGGGTTCGAGGCCGACCCCCCCTACACCATGGGGGTCGTGGACTTTGGCAGCGGCCTGAAGTTGTTCGCCCGGCTGGCAAAAGAGATAAAACCTGAAGATGTAAAGGTGGGGATGGACGTATCCGTCAGGCTTCTCAAGTACGACGATGGTCAGCTTTCGTTCGAGGTAATAAAAGCCTGACCGAGAAAACCCCGTTAGAAATTCCAGCCGTTGCAACTCGAAACCGAGCGGGGCATTATTTCTAACGGGGTAAAGGTTAATCGATGTCACCTCAATTTGATCGTTTTGAAGGGGTAAGCATTTTCGACGACAAGGGAGAGGTAAAACACCTGGTCGCGAAGGTCATCCAGGAAAAAGATCCAGAGGTCGTCATTGATCGGATGAGAAAGATGGATTTCTCCTATATCTTCATCTTTTTCAAGAAAGGGAGAAGAAAGGAGATTGAACTCTTACGATCCGAAATCGAAGCCAGCTGGAAGTGGAGGAAAGGAGATGTTGACGAGACCCTCCAGAAGAAGATCGAAAGAACCATTGCCGAACTCTAACTTTGATCCCAATTGAGTCAAAAAAATAACTTCCTCCCCCCACGGTGGGGGAGGAT
>DYHU01000204.1 GCA_020724025.1 Syntrophorhabdus sp.
CCAATTCGGAAGCATCTCCAAAAATGTGATGACAGAATGGACTCCAGAGAGGGGCAGGCGGACCAGACTTCGAAATCTTTAGGATTGCGGGTCATTAGAAGTTTAAGGGAAACTTTCGTGGTCAATGAAAATGAGGTTTTTATTGGTCTTGGAACCTCTGGGACCAATCCTTAAGCGGTGCCGCCCTAAATCTTTCTTCGCTGGCCCGCCTACCCCTCTCTGGATTTGATATCCCAATGGGTTTCTATCACAGGAAAAGAGATGCTTGCCCCAATTCTCATGGGATTGACTAAAGAAGGCGGGCATAGTATAAATTTATAGAATTCCTTTGTTTTAAGGATTAAAAAATTGGAAAATATCGCCACCATCATTCTTGCGGCGGGGAAGGGGACCCGGATGAAATCGGATCTGGTGAAGGTCCTTCATCCCCTGCTTGGCCTCCCCATGCTCTCCTATCCCATCAATCTTTCCCTGAATGAAATCAACGCCGAAAAGACGATTGTGGTCGTGGGTCATCAGGCGGATCAGATTAAGAAGAAGTTTGAAGATTCTCGAATCGAATTTGTCCTTCAGGATGAACAGTTAGGCACGGGACATGCGGTCTTACAAGCCCTTCCCCTCCTTCAAGGATTTACAGGGACGGCGCTCATCCTCTGTGGCGATGTCCCTCTGGTGAAGGCGGAGACGCTCCGGTCTTTTATCGATACCTTTTCGGGAAATGATTCCACACTTGCCGTGCTGACCGCCGTGGTGAAAGACCCTTACGGATATGGCCGGATCGTCCGGAATCAGGCAGGTTGGCTGGAAAAGATTGTGGAAGAGAAGGATGCTCTGGATGAGGAGAGACTGATCCGGGAGATCAATACGGGGATCTTCTGTGTGAGATCTTCCTTTCTGATGGAAGGACTCAAAGAGATCGGAAAGGAGAATGCCCAGGGCGAATACTATCTGACCGATCTGGTCGGGGTGGCGAGGAAGAGGGATTTGAGATGTTCCGCCCACATGGTCGCTGATCCGGTGGAGGTGATGGGAATCAATACCCGGGTCGATCTGGCTATGGCCGCCGAAACGCTCAGGCAAGAGAAGGTAAATGAGTTGATGCTCTCGGGTGTGACCATCATCGATCCCAGAACGACGTATGTGGACAGAACCGTGGAAATAGGGAAGGATACAACCCTCTATCCGAATTGTACTCTCCAGGGAAGAACCCGGATCGGGGAGCGATGTGTCATTGAACCAAACGCAAAGATTTCGGATTCGGTCATCGGCAGCGGGGTGACCATTCGCTCCAGCTCTGTGATCACAGAGAGCAAGATCGATGACGGTGCTTCCATCGGTCCCTTTGCCCACCTGAGACCCCTGAGCGAGGTGAAGACCAGAGCGGAAATCGGTAACTTCGTAGAGGTGAAGAAGTCGGTTATCGGTAAAGGTTCCAAGGCAAACCACCTGGCCTATATCGGAGACTCCCTGGTGGGCGAGGAGGTCAACATCGGCGCAGGGACCATCACCTGCAACTATGATGGATATGAGAAACATCAGACGATCATCGGCGACCGAGTCTTTGTGGGATCGAATGTGGAACTGGTGGCTCCCGTCAAAGTGGGGAGTCGATCCTCTATCGGCGCCGGCACCACCGTGACGAAGGATGTTCCGGAAGGGGCGCTCGCCATCGGCCGGATAAAGCAGATGAACATCCGGGGGTGGAGTAAGAAGATGGAGCTTCACCATAAGAAGAGCAGAAAGAAGAAGGGTTTATGATATTTTAACCATTTATAGAAATGGTTAAAATGAAATGCAAAGTGCAAATTTTAAATTGCAAAATGTTTGAATTGTTTCTATACACAGCGTCATTAATCACAACAAAGCAAGTCATTCCCGTGAAAACGGGAATCCAGACGCCGTCCCCCGTATCAAGTACGGGGCAGGCTCTGCGAAAGCAGGGAACCATAAACATCTGGGTTCCTGTTTTCACAGGAAACCCTGGATTCCTGCTGGAGTTTACCCCGTACTCTGTTACGGGGCAGGAATGACAGAAATTCGCCTTTTCAGACTTTTTACGAGACCATCATTTTGCAATTTGCCTGTCTGCCGACAGGCAGGCAGTTTTAAATGAGGAGTAAAGCATGTGTGGCATTGTCGGATATGTCGGCTCGAGGAAAACCGCTGAAGTCCTCATGGATGGATTGAAAAGACTTGAGTACCGGGGATACGACTCCGCAGGCATTGCGGTCTTTCATAAGGGGAAGATCGAGATCCGGAGGAGAGTGGGTAAGTTGACCAATCTTGAAGAATTGGTCGGAAATGAGACCTTCGATGGGACGGTGGGGATTGGCCACACCCGGTGGGCCACCCATGGGAGGCCCTCCGATGAAAATGCCCATCCCCATAAAGCAGGAAGAGTTGCTGTCATCCATAATGGAATCATTGAGAACCACCTTCCCCTCAGGGAGGCACTCAAGAGGAAAGGCCGTATTTTCAGTTCCGAAACGGATACGGAGATCATCTGCCACCTGATCGATGAATTCATTGAAGAGGGCTATTCCCCGCTCGATGCCGTTAAAACAGCTCTGAGTAAGGTTCAAGGCTCTTATGCGCTGGGAATCCTTTTTGAAGGGGATGAGAAGCGCTTGATCGCTGCCCGGAAGGAAAGCCCTCTGGTGATCGGCCTTGGAGAAGGAGAATATTTTATCGCTTCCGATATCCCTCCGATCCTTCCCTATACCCGGGATTTTATCTTTATGGAGGACGGGGAAGTGGCCCACCTCTCTCCGGAGGGGGTCAGGGTCTTCGATGCCAGAGGGAACAAGGTTTCGAAGGAACCGAAGCGGGTAAACTGGAACCCCCTCATGGCTGAAAAGGGAGGCTTTAAACATTTCATGCTCAAAGAGATCTTTGAACAGCCCAGGGCAGTGATCGATACCATCCGGGGCCGCCTCTCAGAGGAGAAGGGCGATGTCCTCCTCGAAGGAGTCCATCTGGACGCCGCAGTTCTAAAAAGGATTCGGCGGATCTGCCTCATTGCCTGTGGCACCTCTTATCATGCGGCCCTGGTGGGGAAATTTCTGATCGAGGGGCTCTGCCGGATTCCGGTGGAGGCCGATATCGGTTCTGAGTTCCGGTATCGAAATCCGATCCTCGGAAACGATACGCTTCTGGTGGCCATCTCCCAATCCGGGGAGACGGCTGATACCCTCGCTGCATTGAGGGAAGGGAAGAGGCAGGGAGCAATGACCCTTGCCATCTGCAATGTGGTGGAGTCGAGCCTGGCAAGGGATTCCGATCATGTCATTTATACTCATGCCGGTCCTGAGATCGGTGTGGCCTCGACCAAAACCTTTGTCACCCAGATGATCATCCTCTTTCTTCTTGCTCTTCGGATGGGGAGAGAACTGGGCATTCTTTCTCATCAGGACGGGAGAGGATTGATTGAGGAATTGGTCAGGATTCCTCATCTGATGGAGGAGATACTCAAATCTTCAAAACAGGTGCTTGAGATTGCCAGAAAGTACCTTCCCGCCAGGGATTTCCTCTATCTCGGAAGGGGGATCAACTATCCCATCGCATTGGAGGGGGCATTAAAGTTAAAAGAGATCTCGTATATCCATGCCGAAGGCTATCCGGCCGGCGAGATGAAACATGGCCCCATTGCCTTGATTGACCGGGAGATGCCCGTTGTCGTTCTTGCCACGCGGAACGACGTTTATGAGAAGGTGGTCTCCAATATCGAGCAGGTGAGGGCAAGGGAAGGGAAGGTCATAGCCCTTGTCTCTCAATCCGACAGAGAGATCATCCAGAAGGTGGACGATATTCTCTTCATTCCTGAGACCCATCCTTTCCTGACCCCGATTCTGCTCACCCTTCCCCTTCAGCTCCTGGCTTACTATATGGCTGATTTAAAAGGCACGGATGTGGATCAGCCCAGAAACCTGGCCAAGAGTGTGACGGTGGAATAGAAATGTCGAGCCTTTCCGTTGTAAAATTGAAATGTTCTTGGAGTGCGGATCTTCTTAGCCCGTGGGATTTCATGAATGTCAAAGTTCAAAGTTCAAATCAAGTTCAAATTTCAAAGTCCAAATGACGACTACTTTGGCATTAGGTAATTTGTCATTGAATTGACATTTGGACTTGGACATTTGACATTTACTAAAAAGATGTCTCTGCTCAACGATCTCAATCCGGCTCAAAGAAAAGCGGTCCTCGAAACAGAGGGATCCCTTTTAGTCTTTGCAGGCGCCGGTAGTGGAAAGACCCGGGTCCTCACCTACCGCATCGCCTACCTTATTCGCGAGAAAGGGGTTTCCCCCCGGAATATTTTCGCCGTCACCTTTACCAACAAGGCCGCCGATGAGATGCGGGAGAGGGTGGAGCATCTTCTCGGGGGTTCTGCGAAAGGGATATGGATCTCCACCTTTCACTCCGCCTGTGCCCGTATCCTGAGACAGCACATCGACCGTTTAGGGTTTGGAAGGAACTTTGTCATCTACGATGAGGATGACCAGGAACGGCACCTCAGGGCCGTGATGAAAGAGATGGAATTGGACTTCAAGATGTTTCACCCCAGGGCCATGCAGTCCTCGATCGACCGGCTGAAGAACGAAGGGGTCACGCCGGATCAATTCCGGCCCTCCCAGTTCAACATCTTTGAGAAGAGATTGGCTCTCGTCTATCAAAGGTATCAGGAAGATCTTCGTCGAAATAACGGGGTCGACTTCGGAGATCTCCTCCTCTTTGTGACCCTTCTCTTCGGGAAGTTTCCGGACGTCCTAATGTCTTATCAAAACCTCTGCCAATATGTGATGGTGGATGAATTTCAGGATACGAACCTCATCCAGTATCAACTGATCCGGCGGCTGGTGGAGAGGCATCGGAATATCTGTGTCGTCGGGGATGATGACCAGTCGATCTACCGGTGGAGGGGAGCGGAGGTGGGAAATATCTTAAATTTCGAGAGAGACTTCCCGGGGACAAAGGTGATCACCCTGGAGCAGAACTACCGCTCCACTCAACATATCCTCCAGGCGGCCAATCATGTGGTCAGGAAAAACCGTTCAAGAAAAGAGAAGGTTCTCTGGACGGAAAATCCGGAAGGGGAGCTCCTCACCTTCTATGTGGCGGAGGACGAGGCGGATGAGGCGCGTTTTGTCGTCCGGAAGATTGCAGGGCATGTCCATCCCTCTTTTCCGGGAGACCCGGGAGGTCCCGGCAGGCACTATCGCGATATCGCCGTCTTCTACAGGATCAATGCCCAATCCCGCGCCATCGAAGAGGAGCTGGTCAAACATCAGATCCCTTATACGATCGTGGGAGGGTTGAAATTTTACGAGCGGAAAGAGATCAAAGACATCCTGGCTTATCTGAAGCTGATTGCCAATCCATCGGATGGGATCAGCCTGAAGAGGATCATCAATCATCCCCCAAGAGGGATCGGAGAGAAGACAATGGAGAGGATCACAGTCTTCTCAAGAGAGAGGGCCCTTCCCCTCTATGAGGGAATGAAAGAGGGGCTGAAAGAAGATTGGCTTCCTCCCGGCGTCCGGGAAAGGATCGGAGGATTTATCCATCTGATCGAAGAGTTTCGTCAGGAAGCCAAGACCCTCTCCCTCAGTCAGTTGACCCTGGCCCTCCTTGCCAGGACAGGATACCTCGAACGGTTGAGAGAAGAAGGGACGGACGAGGCCCTTTCGAGGGTTGAGAATATCGATGAGCTGGTCAATGTGTTGACCGAACTTGAACGGGGGGAGGAAGAAGTTTCTCTGGAGACCTTTCTGGACAGGGTATCTCTTGTGACCAGTGTGGACCTTTATGAGGACAAAGAGAATCGGGTCTCCCTGATGACCCTGCATTGTGCTAAGGGCCTGGAGTTTCCCGCCGTCCTCATCGTTGGAATGGAAGAAGGCCTCCTCCCTCACTACCGGAGGGGTGAGGAGATTGAAGACCTCGAAGAAGAGAGAAGGCTCTGCTATGTGGGGATCACCCGCGCAAAGGGAAAACTCTATCTCTCACGGGCAGAGAAACGTTCCACCTTTGGCGTGGGCAGGGCGAATCTTGCATCCCGGTTTCTTGACGAACTTCCCTTTGAGTTGATTCAGGTCGAAGAGAAGGAAAGAAGAATTGAAAGTCTGTTTTCACAGGAAACCTCCTGGTTTGATGATTTCAGCCGGTCCGGAGATGAGATGGATTTCCCGGCACGGGAGAATGGTATTTCAGGAAAGGAAGGCGTGGTATGGAGCCCCGAAGGATTTTTCCCCCTCCGGACAGGAATGAGAGTGAGGCATCCCAAGTTCGGCGATGGGAGGGTGAAATCGATCGAAGGGATGAATGAGGACCAGAAGGCCACCATCGTCTTTAGGACCGAGGGCCCCAAACGGTTGAAAGTGAGATATGCCAATCTGGAAATATTGGAATAATGGTAAGCACCAAATTCCAAGCACCAAATACCAAATAAGCTCCAATGACCAAAATTCAAAAGTTCAAACAAGTTGTTTTGGTCATTTGGATTTGAAATTTGGAATTTATTTGGGATTTGTAATTTGAGATTTGGAATTTTTCTGATGGAGGCTCTATGAAAACTTATTTCATTCTGTCGGCGATTGGAAAGGACCGGCCAGGGATTGTGGCCGATGTTTCTGAGGTCATCTATGGATGCGGAGGAAATATCGAAGATTCGAGCATGAGTCTTCTCCGAAACCACTTCGCCCTTCTTCTCCTCTTTTCCACAGACAGAGAGGAGGCGAATCAGAAGCTTTCGTCCGATCTGAAGCGTCTCGAATGGGAGAAGAACCTTTCCGTCTTCTTCTCCCCCGTCACCTTTGAGGAGGCCCATCCCGGAGCCAGGAGAGAGAGTGACCACTTTAAAATCAACACCTCAGGGATTGACCATGCCGGGATCGTCTTCAAGGTCTGCCGGCTCATGGCAGATCAGGGGATCAATATCATTGACATGAAGACTCATCGCCTCATCTCAGCGGAGAGTGGAACGCCCATCTTTGAGATGGACATCGATATCGAGGTTCCCCGCTCCCTATCGGAAGAGGGGTTGAGGAATGATCTCCACCGCCTTGCCGACGAAC
>DYHU01000205.1:0-5294 GCA_020724025.1 Syntrophorhabdus sp.
TTTCTCCCAACATCACCCATCACTTCAGAGTTCCCTTTTCTTTCCTTCAGGTGGCTTCTTGACCCCTTTACCGTGATGCCCATCCAGATGTTCAACTGGGTTTCCAGGCCTCAGGCCGCGTTTCATTTGAATGCTGCAGCGGCGGGGATTGTCCTTCTTTTCATGACCCTCGTAATGAACGGATTTGCGATATATTTAAGATACCGTTTTAGGAAAAAGATAAAGTGGTGAAATGAGGATTCTAAGAGATGAATAGGATTTCTGAAAATCTTAAGGCCGATGTCAGAAACCTCAATTTTTATTACAATAACTTCCGTGCCCTTAAGAACATCACTCTACCGATTGCTGAAAAGAGGATCACAGCCCTGATCGGCCCTTCAGGCTGCGGAAAAACCACTTACCTTCGATGCTTTAATCGTATGCACGACCTCTACCCCAACAATCGGTATGAAGGTGAGATTATTCTCCGTCCTGAGGGGTTGAATATCATCGATCCAAAGGTGGATCCTATCGAAGTCCGGATGAGAATCAGTATGGTCTTTCAAAAACCGAACCCTTTTCCTAAAACGGTCTTTGAAAACGTTGCCTACGGCCTCAGGGTAAGGGGAGAGAATAAAATGAATTTTTTGAAGAAGAAGGTTGAGATGGCACTGAGACAGGCCGCTCTTCTGGACGAAGTCAAGGACAGGATTAACGACTTAGCTTTCAACCTATCCGGGGGCCAGCAACAAAGATTGTGCATCGCGAGGGCGCTGGCAACAGAACCTGAAATCCTGTTGTTCGATGAGCCTACCTCGGCGCTTGACCCCACTGCCACCTCAAAAATTGAAGAACTCATCACGCAGTTGAAGAAGGAGGTAACTATTATCATCGTTACCCACAATATGCAGCAGGCCGCCCGGGTCTCAGATTATACGGCATTCATGTATCTGGGAGAAATTATTGAATTTGACATAACGAGCAAGATATTTACCAGTCCATCCAAGAAATTGACCGAAGAATACATTACCGGGCGTTTCGGATAAAATGGGTGAATTAAATAATTTCGGAGAATGAAGACCTCTTGATTGAAAGATCCGAATTTGTTAATCTGAAGCCAGTTTAGACCATCTTCGGTATCCATCATCCCTTTAATGATAGAACCCATATCCCAGGTCAAAATAGAAGTCCGGAATCTACAATTCTACTATGGGCCAACCCAGGCCCTTAAAAATATTAATGTTGGTATTAGAAACTGTCAGATCACAGCCCTGATCGGGCCTTCGGGATGCGGGAAGTCAACCTTTCTGCGGACCCTTAACCGGATGAATGAACTGATTCCTCATACCCGAACCGAAGGAAGGGTTATGCTTGACGGGGAGGACATCTATCAGCCCGGAATGGATGTCGTCTCTCTCAGACAGCGGGTAGGCATGGTCTTTCAACGCCCCAACCCTTTCCCGAAGAGCATCTTCGAAAACGTGGCCTTTGGTCCGAGGGTATTTGGGATCCGCTCGAAGAGGGAAATCGAGGAGAGGGTTGAGCAGAGTCTCAGGGGTGCCGCCCTCTGGCTGGAGGTTTCAGACCGGCTCTATTCCAACGCCTTAGCCCTCACCCTGGGTCAACAACAACGCCTCTGCATTGCCCGTGTGCTGGCTGTCCAGCCTGAGGTCATTTTGATGGACGAACCCTGTTCCGCCCTCGATCCCATTGCAACGCTCAAAATCGAGGAGTTGATGCAGGAATTAAAAAGGAACTATACGATCGTGATCGTCACCCATAACATGCAACAGGCCGCACGCGCCTCCGACTGGGCCGGATTTTTTCTTCTGGGAGAATTGCTGGAGTTTGGTCTCACTGGAGACATTTTTACGCGTCCCAAGGACAAACGGACTGAAAATTATGTGACAGGAAGATATGGATAACCAAAATATCAGGAACATTGGAATAATGGAATAGTGGAATGATGATTTAAAAAAAACCAATATTCCAACATTCCATCATTCCAATATTCCATAGGGAAGGCATCGGTTCAATGCACGCAAATTTTAAAACTCTACTTTGGCTTCTACCATTGCTTCTGATCCTTTCAGGCGTGGGTTGCCAGCGGTCCAAGGCGGGAATCACCGTAGCCGGCTCAACTTCAGTCGAACCGTTTGCGGAATTACTGGCCGAGGAATATATGCATCTTTATCCCCAATCTCACATCTATGTCCAGGGAGGAGGCTCCACCGCCGGAATTGAAGCGGTTCGCACCGGCGCAGCGCATATCGGAATGTCCTCCCGCCATTTGATACCAAAAGAGCAGGATCTCTATTCGGTGATGATTGCCCAGGATGCCATTGCCATCATCGTCCATCCGAAGAATCCGGTCCAGAACCTTTCTCTGGTTGAAGCGAAAGATGTCTTCGCCGGTAAAATACGAAACTGGAAGGAACTTGGAGGGAAGGAAAGCCCTATCATTCTGGTCACCCGAGAAGAGGGGTCAGGAACCAGAGAGGCTTTTCAAAAAATGGTGATGGGAAAGGAGGAGATTGCCCTTGAAGCCCTGGTTCAGGACTCCAATGGCGCCATTCGCCAGGTCGTCACAGGCGATCCCAATGCCATCGGATACATCTCTCTTGGACTTGTAAATGAAAAAGTGAGGACTTTGAAGATATCCGGGGTGGAGCCCAATCAAAAAAATATTGAAGGGGGCAGGTATCAACTGGTTCGGCCATTCCTGTTTGTATTCAATGCGAAACCTGCTGGGGAGGCAAAAGCCTTTTTGGATTTTGTGATGAGTCCGGAGGCTCAAAAACTCCTCGCAAAAGAAGGCATGGTGACCGCTCCATCGAAATTTTAGGAGAATTAGATTGGACTTTAAAGAGAAGATTATCGAGAAATCCCTTCTGCTGATCGCCCTTTCCTCTATTTCGGTTCTTGCCCTGATCGCTTTCTTCATCTTTGGAGAAGGGCTCCCGCTGATCTGGAAGATCGGACCTAAATCATTCCTCCTTGGTGAACGGTGGGTACCGAGCCAGGGCTCCTTTGGAATCCTGCCGATGATCGTCGGCTCTTTCTGGGTCACCTTTGGGGCCCTTCTCCTGGGCATTCCCCTGGGCTTGGCCTGTTCCATCTTCCTCTGCGAATGGACACCTCCCTGGGCAGGGATGATATTGAGGTCTGCCATTCAGGTTCTTGCAGGAATCCCATCTGTCATTTATGGGTTCTGGGGTCTGGTTGTTCTTGTTCCCCTTGTGCGGAACTTTTTGGGAGGTCCGGGTCTTAGCATCCTCTCCGGCTCCCTGATCCTGAGTGTAATGATCCTTCCAACGATCATCAGCATCTCTGAAGATTCTCTCAAAGCCCTTCCCCCTGCCTATAAAGCAGGGGCCTTCGCCTTAGGGGCTACCCACTGGCAGACCATCTGGCGTGTATTGGTCCCGGCGGCAAGGTCAGGGATCGTGGCAAGCATCATCCTCGGGATGGGGCGCGCCCTTGGAGAAACAATGGCAATGATCATGATCCTTGGAAATGCGGTAAAGATGCCCTCTTCCTTCCTCGATTCAGCACGGACATTGACAACAAATATCGGCATTGAGATGGGTTATGCCACAGGCGATCACCGCCAGGCTCTATTTGCCACAGGTGTCATTCTCTTCTTCATTATTATGCTTTTAAATGGACTGGCCCTTGTTCTCTCGAGAAGGAGGACCGCTTGAGAATCGATCGGAGGCGATATCTAACCCAAACTGCCGCAAAGATCCTGATCTGGATGGCCGCCCTTTCAACGATGACGGTGATGGCCCTGATCATCTTCCAGGTTCTTAAGGAAGGCCTTCCGGTCCTCAGCCTCAGCTTCTTTCTCGACTCCCCGCGCAGCATGGGCCGCGAGGGCGGGATCTTCTCGACCATCATTGGAACCATCGCCCTGACCCTTGTAGCGATCATCGTTGCAACACCTTTGGGGGTTGGAACGGCTATCTTTCTGTGGGAATATACCCGTGAGGGCCGGATCAGCCGTATTATCCGTTTTGGAATCGGTTGTTTAGCGGGAGTCCCCTCCATCATCTTCGGACTCTTTGGATTCGTCTTTTTCGTCATCTACCTCAATATGGGATGGTCGATTCTTTCCGGGGGTTTAGCTCTGGCCGCAATGATCCTCCCCACGATCATCTGCACTGCCGAAGAGGCCCTCAAGGCCATCCCCTATTCCTTCCGTGAAGTCAGTTATTCATTAGGGGGAACAAAGTGGCAGACCGTCACCCGTGCTGTCTTACCGAATGCCCTGCCAGGAATTTTTACGGGTATCCTCCTGGGCATCTGCAGGAGCATTGAGGAAACCGCTGTCGTCATCCTTACGGCCGGTTCCTCTTTGATCATTCCCTCTTCTCTCTTCTCTCCCGTCCGGACCATGTCGGTTCACTTTTATATCCTTGCCCGTGAAGGGATTTCCATGGAAATGGCTTATGGAACAGGGGCTGCCCTGGTCCTTCTCGTTCTCTTCGTCAACATCCTTGCCAATTGGCTGCTCAACCGATTTATTCGGAAAAAGGCTTGAGGTTATCTTGATGGCATTGGGAAATAAAATATCCGTTAAAGATTTTAATTTTTATTACGGCTCCCTTCAGGCTTTAAAAAAAATCAGCCTCCATATCAAAGTCAACGAAATATTTGCGATCTTTGGTCCGGCCCGTAGCGGGAAAACCACCTTTCTCAAAAGTCTCAACCGTTTGACGGACTTAACTTTTGGGTCGAACCACACGGGGACGATTCTTCTGGACGGAGTGGACATCTATGATCCGAAAATAAGTCTCACTGATTTGCGAAGAAAGGTCGGAATGGTATTCGATCTTCCCACGCCACTGCCCATGTCCATCTTCGACAATGTCACCTATGGTCCTAAGCTGGGGGGAACGACTCGAAAGAAACAGCTAACCGAAATCGCCGAGAAAGCCCTCCGATCCGCTGCGCTCTGGGAGGAGGTCAATGACCGCCTTAACACCTCCGCTTTGCGGCTCTCAGGCGGACAACAACAACGGTTATGTATTGCCAGAACATTGGCGTTGGAGCCGGAGGTTCTCATCCTCGATGAGCCTTGTTCGGGGCTGGACCCCATCTCCACGGCCAGCATAGAGGAAACGCTCACCCGGCTAAAAAAGGAATATACAATCGTTCTTGTCCCCCACAACATTCAACAGGCGTCCCGTGTGGCGGATCGTTGTGGTTTCTTTTTAAACGGCGAACTGATCGAGGAGGGATCGGGCTATCAACTCTTTACCAGCCCGAGAGATAAACGGACGGAAGATTATATTACTGGACGTTTTGGGTAA
>DYHU01000205.1:5394-7028 GCA_020724025.1 Syntrophorhabdus sp.
AAGGAGACGATGATGAGCACGGAGACCCAGTTTCAGAAGGAGTTGGAAGAGTTAAAGGAAAATCTTTTAAAGATGGCCACCCTTGTGGAGGGAACCCTTCACGATGCCGTCCAATCGCTGGTTAAGAGAGACTCCGAACAGGCGAATCAGATCTTTGAGAGAGAAAAACAGATCAACGACATGGAGATCGCCATCGATGAGATGTGCCTGAGACTTCTTGCCCTTAGACAACCCATGGCCGTGGACCTGCGCTTCATCACTTCAGCAATGAAGATCATCACCGATCTGGAGCGGATGGGCGATCAGGCGGTCAACATTGCAGAACGCGCCCTCTCTTTGAACCAGGAACCCCAGCTTAAACCCTACATCGATCTCCCCCGGATGGCTGAAATCGCCCAATCGATGGTGAAAGATGTCCTCGATGCCTTTGTGAACCGCGACTCCAAGTTGGCACGGTCCGTCTGTGAAAGGGATGATCTGGTCGACGGGTTAAATGATCAGGTCTTCAGAGAGCTTCTCACCTATATGATTTCAGATCAGAAGACCATTACAAGAGCAGTCCACCTGATCATCGTCGGCCGATGTCTCGAACGAATTGCCGACCATGCCACCAATATTGCCGAGGATGTGATCTTCATGGTCGCTGCTCTGGTGATCAAACACCATGCCGATGCTAAAGAAGAGAAAGGATAAGCACCAAAATCCAAGCACCAAATCACAAATGAATTCTACCAGAAAATATTTGAAATTTCTCCTAAATCCCCTCCCCCTTTCGATGGGGGAGGGTGAGGGTGGGGGTGGAAAAAAAGATTTGGTCTGAATTTGGTCCCCCCTCTCTTTCATCCCCTCCCATGTTGGGGAGGGGAGGTTTTTTTGTAAAATTGGGATTTGGAATTTATTTGGGATTTGTAATTTGGAAATTGGGCATTGAAAAATGACAACGCCTACTCATCACAAATATGATACCGATCTCGAAATCCTTAAAAAACAAGTGATCGTTGAGACTTTTCGTTCGAGCGGTCCCGGAGGCCAGAGAAAGAACAAGGTTGAGACGGCTGTCCGGCTGAAACATCTTCCCTCTGGTATTACGGTGACCGCAACAGAACATCGGTTCCAATCCCAAAATCTAAGACTGGCCTTTGAGAGACTTCATAAACATCTGATGAGATTGAACCGACCGAAAAAGAGACGCCTCCCGACATCGGTTCCATTAAAAGCGAAGGAGAGAAGAATAGAAGAAAGGAAGATCCATTCTAAAAAGAAACGATTCCGTCAAAACCCCTCATTTGATCGAAACCGTACGGATTAGAAAGATGGAAATTTCCAGAAGAACCAAAATCAATCTCCTCATCGGCATTCTGATCACTTTACTGTTCGGCCTTCTGATGTGGATCAGATTCCCTCCGGGGGAAGTCCTTGAAGACAAGCTCTATGATTACAGATTTAGAATCAGGGGTCCCCTCAAGCCCTCGGAACATATCATCATTGCGGCCATCGATGAAAAGAGTATCGGAAGGTTCGGAAGATGGCCCTGGAGCAGGGATAAGATCGCTCAATTGGTGAAGAGATTGGCAGAAGGAGGAGCAGAACTCATCGTATTGGATATCATCCTGAGTGAACATGAAAAGCATGAT
>DYHU01000011.1 GCA_020724025.1 Syntrophorhabdus sp.
GAGCCTCCGGCGATTTCTTGCCCGAACTATGCCCTATAGTGTCTGAATTGCAATAAATGATAAAAAACCCTTGCATTTCAGATTTTACTTTGTTATATGAATTTTCGGGGGGCTACCATAGCCCTCTTTTTTTATGATTGGAGTGGACTTTTGAGGATACCGATCGATTTAGTTGAATGATATCCATGCAGAAAATATCTTACTTCATCGCATCCATATTTTTATTGGGGGGTTTTTTGACCACTTCTGCTCGGGGGGCTGGTCAGGAGTTTCCCGTTCCTCCTCCTCCCTTTACCGAGGGGATCTTCCCCTGCAGCAATTGCCATGCCTCCCTGGAAGTGAATCGTAAAAAGAGAGAGTTAAAAGACGAACATACTAAAATCAAGATGCATCATGCTGAAACTATGCGGTGGTGCCTCGATTGCCATGACGCAAAAAACAGGGATAAGCTTCGCCTTTATAATGGAGAGCTCGTAAGCTTCACTGAAAGCCACCGGCTCTGCGGCGAATGCCATGGCAACCTCTATAGGGACTGGAAAGCGGGTATTCACGGGAAAAGGACAGGATACTTCGCGGGAACCGGAAAAAGAACTTATTTCCTCTGTGCTCACTGCCATGACCCACATGAGCCGAAATTTAAAATGGTTGTACCGGAACCACCTCCGTTCCGGCCTACGGATAGACGAGAGTTGAAATGACAAATAAAAACTACACCCGCAGGGAATTCATCCGGAATCTTTCCGTAACCGCTCTGGCGGGCATCTCCCTCCCCCTTCTCTCCTCCTGTTCAAAAGAGGAGGCCGAAGACTTCCTTCAGAAACATTTCCTCGAGATGACAGAAGAAGAAAAGAAGCAGGTCATCGCCAAGCTGGAACAAAGGTATCTGCAACAATATGGAAGAAAATTTCAGATCAGCACGCAGGGAGCCCTGCCGGAAACCCTCTGGGGCTATGGCCTCGAGCTATCACGGTGCATCGGTTGCAGAAGATGCGTTTATGCGTGTGCTAATGAAAACAATACATCGCGTTATGCCCGTCAGCTTCACTGGATCAGAGTCTTAAGGCTCAAGAGAGGCAATCTGATCAATCTTGAAGACTCAGAGCATTATTATACCCCTGAGACCGTTCCGGAAAAAGGATTCGTCTATCTGCCCGTCCAGTGCCAGCAGTGCCAGAATCCTCCCTGTGTGAAGGCATGTCCTGTCCATGCCACCTGGCAGGAACCGGATGGTATTATCGTTGTGGATTACAACTGGTGCATCGGGTGCAGGTACTGTATCGCGGCCTGCCCTTATAAAGGAAGGGTCTTCAACTGGGCGGAACCGAATCTTCCTAAGGATGAGGTCAACCCCATCGTCCATTACCTTGGAAATCGGCCCAGGATGAAGTGCGCCGTCGAAAAATGCACGTTCTGCATCCAGCGAGTGAGGGGAGGACGTTACCCTGCCTGTGTGGAGGCCTGTCCCACAGGGTCAAGAAAATTTGGTAATCTTCTCGACCCAAAAAGCGAAATACGCTACATCATTGAACGCAAAAGGGTCTTCCGGCTCAGGGAGGATTTAAATACGGAATCCAAGTTCTACTACTTTTTTGAATCTTAGCCCTACAGCGACTCTTTGAGAAAGAACGGTACTGTGCACCAACAAAGGATGCTTCCGCCCCATCCGTCATACCCGCGAAAGCGGGTATCCAGTTGGGGTTTTGGAGCCCATAAACATCCTGGATTCCCGTTTTCACGGGAATGACGAAAAAATGACGCTGTAGTATTAGGAAGGCAATGGAATCATTACAGGGACTATTGAAGGAGACCTGGCATTTCTATAAGAAAACCCTGGTCTTAGTCTCCAGGGGAAGTAAGATTTATTATGCCTGGTGTTTCTCCCTGCTTGCCATTATCATCGTGGGTTTCATATTCTATTGGAAGCAGCACGAGATGGGCCTGCTCGAAACAAACATGACCGACCAGGTTTCGTGGGGCCTCTATATTGCCAACTTCACCTACCTCGTGGGAATGGCTGCCGCGGCCGTGCTTCTGGTTATCCCGGCTTATATTTATCAATTCAAACCGATCAAAGAGATCGTTGTCTTAGGAGAGCTCTTCGCTGCCTCCTGTATGATCATGGCCATTCTCTTCGTCATGGTTGACCTCGGAAGGCTTGACCGGTTCTGGCACATGCTCCCTTTTATCGGGTCAATGAACTTCCCGGCTTCCCTTCTGGCCTGGGATGTTCTTGCACTCAATGGTTATCTGTTCTTGAATATCTTAATCCCGGTCTACCTGTTGGTAAACTTTTATTATCGTAAAGAGCCCAACTGGAAGTTCATCCTTCCCTTCATCCTCCTCTCCATCCCGTGGGCGGTCGGAATTCATACCGTCACTGCTTTTCTGTACAATGGCCTTTCTGCACGCCCCTTCTGGAATGCCTCGATTCTCGCGCCCAGGTTTCTCGCAAGCGCTTTCTGCTCGGGACCGGCGATCATCATCATCATCTTTCAGATCATGCGGAAAGTATCCGCTATCAAACTGGAGGACAAGGCCCTCTTCAAGATTGCGGAATTGATTGCCTATGCCATGTTCCTCAATCTCTTCCTTCTTGGGTCGGAGATATTTAAAGAGTACTATTCCGGTACGGTTCATATGGCATCCTTCAAGTATCTCTTTGAAGGCCTTCACCACCATACCGAACTCGTTCCCTGGATCTGGGCGGCCATGGCGATGAATGTCACCGCCTTTATCCTCTTCCTGATTCCGTCAACGAGAAAACGTTTAAGCACTCTCAACTTTGGTTGCCTCCTCATCATCGTGGGGGTCTGGATTGAAAAAGGACCGGGTTTCGTCATCCCCGGATTTGTCCCTGACCCTCTTGGTGAAATTCATGAATATGTCCCCAATCTTGTAGAGTTCATGGTCTCTTTCGGCATCTGGGCAACAGGTCTTTTAATCTTCACCCTTTTAATGAAGGTGGCCATCCCTATTGAAACCGGGGAATTTAGCCATACGGAGTATGAAAAAGAGATCTACCCATTTAAACGTCACTAAACGGGCTACAACGGCAACGAATAGATCACCTGCATGTCACCCTGAACTCGTTGATTCACATTCGTTCATCACTTCGTGCCAGGGTTTCATCGTCAGAGATTCTAAACCAAGAATGACAGTTTTGGGGTTTCTTTAAATCTGGCTATTTCACGCTGATTTTATAAAAATTCATTGCGTTTCATAAGAAGTGCTGTTATATAGAGTTCCAGGGGGGAATACTAAAGAAGGAATTAAAGAATGAAAACCTTCCTGATTGGATTGGCAATCGGGACCCTGATCCTCCTCTTTTTCATCAACTTCGGTTCAAGCTTCAGGCCTGAACAACCCATCTCTTTCAACCACAAAAAACATCACGAACAGGGCGTCGAATGCGCCACCTGCCACTCCTATTTTAAGGAACAGACCTTTTCAGGTATGCCAAAAGTGACCGCCTGCATGGAGTGTCACAAAGATTCCATTACCAAACATCCGGACGAAGAAAAGATCAAACAGTTTCTGAAAAATGGGGAAGAAATCCCCTGGAAACGGCTCTACCAGCAGCCCGATCATGTCTTCTTCTCCCATCGCCGCCACGTGGCGCTGGCCGGGATGGAGTGTAAGAGTTGTCACGGCGACATCGGGCAGAGTGAAAAACCTCCCTCAAAGCCGTGGGTGAAGATGACGATGAAATGGTGCATGGATTGTCATGCCAGGACCAAAGCAAATAATGACTGTTTGGCATGCCATGTCTAACATGAAAAAAATAAAAGTTCGGAGTTCGGAGTTTAGAGTTCGGAGATTTGAAACTGAATACTCCGAACTCAGAACTAATCACTCTATCAGAACGAATCACTCAAAAGGAAAAGGATGAAGCTCAATCGACGGGATTTTTTAAAGATGGGGGGAGGGGCGGGAGCGGCCATTGCCCTGGGCGGTGGCTTCTGGAAATGGTCTCAATTTCCCGTTGCAGAGAAACCGAATGCGCCAGGCGTTGAAAAGTGGGTACCCACGGCCTGCGGCCAGTGCAATGGAGGTTGCGGAACCCTGGTCAGGGTAATCGACGGCTGGGCTGTCAACATCGCCGGAAATCCCCTTCACCCTGTGAACAGGGGAACCCTCTGCCCAAAGGGCATTGCCGGACTTCAAGGGCTCTACGACCCTGACCGAATTCGCTCCCCGCTGAAAAGGATTGGAAAAAGAGGAGAAGGCCGCTATCAGCCGATCACCTGGGAAGAGGCCCTGCATCTTGTTGCCGAACCGTTAAAGGATCTCCGGCAAAAGGGAGAGGCCCACCGTCTTGTGCTTCTGGGTGGAAGGTACCGGGGATTGATGCGGTCGCTCTGGGACCGTTTCCTCAATTCCTTCGGTTCACCGAACTATATCGACAATCAATTCAGATGGGAAGATCCACCCCTGGAAGGTCTTTTCCTCACACAAGGGATTCATGACCTTCCGACCTATGATATTGAGAATGCCCAGTACATCCTCTCTTTTGGCTCCGGCCTTTTGGAATCCTCCTGGTCTCCAGTCCAGATGTTAAGGGGCTACGGACACTTCAGGAAGGGAAGACCGGGCATACGGGGAAGACTGGTCCAGATCGAATCCCGTCTCTCTTTCACCGGCATCAAAGCCGATGAATGGATCCCCGTGCAACCCGGTACCGAAGGAATCCTGGCCCTTGGCATTGCCCATATGATCATCAAGGAAGGCCTCTATCATAAGGAGTTTATCTCCGGGCAGACCTTCGGTTTCGAAAGCTGGACAGGCCCGGACGGTCGCGAGCATCCTGGATTCAAAGAGTTCGTCCTCTCTGAATACGAACCCGCTGTCGTATCCAGACGGACCGGCGTACCCATTGATTTTCTCATCCGTTTGGCCAGAGAATTTTCATCGAGCCAGCCCTCCCTGGCCATCGGATACCGGGATCGCCCCTTTCATCAGATGGCTGTCGCAGTTCTCAATGGATTGATGGGGAACATCGATGCCTCCGGAGGGGTCCTGATACCAAGATCCATTCCTTATCAATCCCTTCCTCCATTCAGAGAGGATGCCATTGCCCAACGGGGGAATTCACAGAAGAGGATCGATGAAGGAAAAGGGATTTCAGTGAATCATCCCTATCTCTTTGCCAGAAACACCCTCTCCGGAAAACCTTATAAGCCAAAGGTCCTCTTTCTATACTACGCCAATCCTCTGTTTTCCAACCCGGACCCCGGGCTCTTCGAAAAGGCCCTTCAGGAGATCCCTTTGGTCGTCAGCTTTTCCCCTTATATGGACGAATCCGCCCAATTTTCAGACCTCATTCTTCCTGACCACACTCCCCTTGAAAGGTGGCAGGATGACCCGGTCTTTCTTAATAACGGGTTTCCCGTCCTCGGGATCCGTCAACCAGTGGTCTCCCCTCTTTATCGGACAAAGGCGACCGGCGATTTTCTTCTCGCCCTGGCCAGATCCCTTGGAGGTGAAATTCGGAAGGCCTTTCCATGGAATGATTTTAAAGAGGTGATGATGGTTAGCCTCAAGGGTGTCTTCGAAGCGAAAAGGGGAGACACCTTCGGTCTCCAATTCGATGAGGCCTGGACACGCCTTCTCCAGCGGGGAGGATGGTCGGTCCCTTCCTATAAGAACTTTGAAGAATTCTCGAAGCTTCTTCTGGAAAAAGGAGGATGGTGGGACCCGGTCTATGATTTTGGGGAACGGGATCGCATCTTTCGGACGCCTTCCAGAAAATTCGAATTCTATTCACAGGGATGGAAAAAGGCTCACTCCTCTTCCTCCGGAGAATTGAAGGACACATCTTTTCTCCCCCACTGGGAGGAGTCGAAAGAGGCAGGGAACGAGAAAGAGTATCCCTTCCATCTTCACATCTTTAAAACCATGGCCTTGACAGGTGGAAAAAATGCGAACCAGCCCTGGCTTCAGGCCATTGCAGGGCAACATCTTTTTGAAAGATGGAAGACCTGGGTCGAAATCAATCCCGAGACGGCAAAACGAATGTCCATATCCGATGGAGACTGGGTATGGGTGGAATCCCAGCAGGGAAAGATCAAGGTAAAAGCGAGGCTCTACAAAGGGACGATGCCCGATGTCGTCAACATTCCCTTCGGGCAGGGCCACTCCTCCGGAGGCCGGTGGTCAAAAGGAATGGGCCAAAACCCTTATCGCCTTATCGGAGACGATCTCGATCCCATCACCGGATACCCGATCCATGGGGTCACACGGGTCAAGATTTATAAAACCTGAGAATGTCAAATAACAAATGTCAAAGTTCCATTCAAATCCAGAGATCAAATGACGAAATTTATCAAGAGAGAACCTCTTTGGCATTGCATCATTTGACATTCCTTTGGCATTTGAACTTTGGAATTTGGCCTTGAGGTTTCAACAATGCATAAGTGGGGAATGGTGATCGATCTTGATAGATGCTCCGGGTGCCAGACCTGTATGGTGGCATGCCACGCAGAGAACAATATCGCCATCATCGGGCCGGAGGAATCGGCCATGGGCCGCACCATCCACTGGATTGAACTCCTTCCCTATATCGAAGGCGAATATCCCCATATTAAAGCAAGGCTCCTCCCAAGGCCCTGTATGCATTGTGAGCATCCTGCCTGCATCAAGGTCTGTCCTGTAGGCGCAACTTATCGGAATGAGGAAGGGATCGTGGGCATTGTTTATTACCGGTGCATCGGTTGCCGTTATTGCACCACCGCCTGCCCTTACACCGTCCGGAGCTTCAACTGGTATGAACCCCGATGGCCGAAAGAGATGAAGGGCTCTCTCAACCGGGATGTCTCCATTAGAGGAAAGGGAGTGGTGGAGAAATGTTCCTTCTGTCACCACCGTCTACTCAAGGCGAGGGAGAAAGCAAGGGCTGAAAAGAGGGAGCTTCTCTCGGAAGATTATATCCCGGCCTGTGTTCAGGCCTGTCCCAGCAACGCTATGTATTTTGGCGATCTCAATGACCCTTTCAGCACGGTATCGATCTTCTCGAGAGAAAGAAGGGCTTTCAAATTGCTGGAGGATCTTGGAACCGAGCCAAAGGTCATCTATCTTTCAGAGGGAATGTGATGTACGAAAAAGGTTTTAAGCTGGGTGAGGATGCCATCCTTCTTCAACCCATTCAAAAAACCGGGAGGTCGTTCTATCTCACCCTCTTCATTCTGGTTGCGGTTATCCTCTGGGCGGTCGTTGCTTATCTTTATCAATATCGAGACGGTCTGGGCGTCACCGGGCTCTCAAGGCCCATCTTCTGGGGAGTCTATATTACCAACTTCGTCTTCTTCATCGGCATCAGCCATGCGGGAACTCTCATCTCCGCCATCCTCCGGCTTGCCAAGGCCGAATGGCGAAGGTCCATTACCCGATCCGCAGAAGTCATAACCGTCCTCGTCCTCTTCTTCGGTGTGGGCAACATCCTGATGGACCTGGGAAGACCGGACCGCATGCTCAATATTCTTCAATACCCTCATTTCCAATCTCCCCTGCTCTGGGATGTTTTGAGTATCACCGTCTATTTAGCCGCCAGTTCGATCTATCTCTACCTCCCGTTGATTCCGGATATCGCCATTCTCAGAGACCATGGGGGCAGATATCAATGGTTTTACCGGATCCTTGCCCTGGGCTGGAAGGGAACGGAAAAACAGCGCCACCTTCTGGAAAAAGGGATTGCCTTTATGGCGATCCTCGTCATTCCTGTTGCCGTCTCCGTCCACACGGTCGTCTCCTTTGTCTTCGCCATGACCATTCAGCCCATGTGGCACTCAGCCATCTTCGGCCCCTATTTTGTCTGCGGTGCCATCTTTTCAGGGATCGCCGCCCTGATCGTGGCAATGAACCTGATTCGTAAAGTCTATCATCTTGAGGATTATCTGAGACCCATCCATTTTAACAATCTGGGGATCCTCCTCCTCGTGATGGCTCTTCTCTGGTTCTATTTCACCTTTACGGAATATCTCACCACCTTTTACGGAGGGGAGCCCATCCATATGACCATCTTCTGGACCAAGTTTACCGGAAAATTTGCTCCCTACTTCTGGGGGATGTTCCTCTTCTGTTTTATCATTCCGCTGCCGATCCTCAGCTTGAGAAAAACCCGGACACCCTACGGGACATTGATCGCATCGATCTCGGTCATCATCGGGATGTGGTTGGAGCGATATGTGATCGTCGTTCCCACGCTCACCAACCCCAGGCTTCCCAGTGAGGCGGTCCGCTATTTCCCCACCTGGGTGGAATGGTCCGTATTCGCAGGCTGTGTCTCGTTCTTCATTCTTCTCTACATGATCTTTACCAAATTCTTTCCCATTGTCTCCATCTGGGAGGTGAGGGAGGGAAGGGAGAAATCGATGGCCGAAGTCCAGGAGCGAATCAAAACCTATCTCCCCGGGATTGGAGTCGAATAAACATCAATAGTCAATGATCAGTTATCAATGGCCAATGATGAATGCAAAAAAGATGAGCGGAACATGAGTGATTACAAGGAGGGGTTTTATTGTTAATTGCTAATGTAGTGCGTCCAACGCTTCTTTACATAATTTCCGAAGCCGTCATTCCCGCGAAAGCGGGAATCCAGATTGAAAATACTGGATTCCCCCGTATCAAGTACGGGGCAGGCTAAGTCAAGCCCGGAATGACAGTCAAAGTAAAGGGACTTTTGACGCAGTACACTAATTGCTAACTGGCCATTGAACATTTTTCATTGATCTTTTCAACGGAGATCCCTATGATTAGGAAAGCTATTATTGTCGCCGGAGCCGTTTCCCTCCTCATCGCCTCATCTGTCATTTCTCAGACTCCCTTCCCCGATGATCCGGCCAAAGGGGCGCGCCTCTTTGTAAACAAGGGGTGCGTTAAATGTCATGCCCTCAAAGGGGAAGGAGGAAAGACCGGTCCGGATCTCGGCAAAATCGATCTGGGCGATACCCAGCTCGATCTGGCCGCCAAACTCTGGAATCACATTCCCTCGATGGTGGCCGGCATTGAGAGGGCAAAGATTTTGAAACCCGATCTCACAGGGGAAGAGCTCGGCTCCATCGCCGCCTATCTCTACTTCCTTAAATACTTTGATGAACCCGGGGATGCAACCAAGGGTAAGTTCCTTTTTAATGAGAAAGGCTGTATGGCATGCCACCCGCTTACGGGAAAGGGGAAAAGGGGAGAATCGGGTCTGGACGGATTCCCACAGAATATCTCTCCGGTCTTTTTAAGTATGGAGATCTGGAACCACGGTCCGGATATGATTGCCAACATGGTCAAACTCGGGATCAAGTGGCCCGAATTCAAAGAGACCGAGATGATTGACCTCCTCGAATATATTAAAACCAACGCAAAGGGACCGAAAGAGGTCGCCTATATTACGCCGGGAAATCCGAAAGAAGGGAGAAAGATATTTCTTTCGAAGGGATGCGGTGAATGTCACCCCGTTCATGGAGAAAAGGCCTCTCCCGGTGGAATCGATCTCTCGAAAAGGTCAAAGGCTTATTACCGGAGTCTCACCCGTGTCGCCTCCACGATGTGGAACAAAGGGCCGACGGTCCTGGCTAAAATGTCCCAGACCAAAACCGGCATCCCGAAGTTTACACCGAAAGAGATGGCCGATCTCATCTCCTATCTTTATTTCCTCCATTTTATCGATGAGACGGGCAATCCGGTCAATGGGAAAAAAATGTTTTCAAATCTCGTATGTGTGAGGTGTCACGGTCTGGATGGGAAGCGGGGAGAGTTGATGCACATCGATCTCTCAAAATATCAGGGCGCAACCAATCCCATGGAGATTGCCGCGGGCATCTGGAATCATAGCGTGGAGATCCGCAGGGCGACAGTGGAAAAAGGAATCCCATGGCCCAGGTTTAAAAAGGGGGAGATGGCTGACCTCCTCGAATATCTACGGAGCCCGAAGAAAAAATAGAATTGCACCCCTCACCTCGGTTGCGAGTCGAAGCGACCTGCCCCCTCTCCCCAGTGGCACAGGCGTGACGCCTGTGGCCACCAGAGAGGGATGGGGTGAGGGGGAAAGGGATTAAAAGATGAACCGCCTCTCAGTGTTAACGTTTTTCCTTTTATTAGGGACCGGATCCATTCTGTGGAATCAGGCTATGGGAGTTGAGAAAGGGAGTGGATACATCCTCCCGGGAGAGATCAAGGAGGGATGGAAGGTCTTCACAACGAAACGTTGCGGGGCCTGTCACGCCATATGGGGAGAGGGAGGCAAGGGAGGGCCCGACCTTGGAATCCTGCCGAAATCTTATGTCAGCCCGGCCCAACTTGCGGCTCTGATGTGGAACCACGGACCGGAGATGTGGGGGAAGATGTCCGCCCAGAGAATCCCCCTCCGGAAAATTGAGAAGAAGGAGATGGCCGATCTCTTTGCTTTTCTTTATTTCATCCGATACATGGATGAACCCGGAGACGCTAAAAAAGGAAAGACCCTGATGGAGGCCAAGGGGTGCGGGAAATGCCATACTGTTACGGAAGGAGCCAAGGTTGATCTCGGTCGCTGGGGAATGTATACCAACCCCATTCTCTGGGCCCAGATGATGTGGAACCATGAACCCCAGATGGAACAGGCGATGAAGAAGAAGGGTTTGCCATGGGTTGAATTCAAGGAAAACGAAATGGCAGACCTCATCGCCTATATCCGGAGCCTGAGCGGGACGGTTGAAAAGATCTACCTCTCTCCGGGGGATCCCCGGTCCGGTGAAAAACTCTTTTCTCAGAAAGGATGCATCCGCTGTCACATCCCGTCAGGAGAACTCGATCTGGGCAGGAAAAAGGATTTCCCTCGAACACTTGCCCAATTGGCCGGGATGATGTGGAATCACTCCCGCGAGATGTGGAAGGGAATGATGGAGAAAGGAATGGATCGTCCCCTGCTCACGCCCCAGGAGATGGCCGATCTGGTTGCCCATCTCTTCTCCACACGGTACTTTGATGAACCAGGAGACCCCAACAGGGGAAAAGCCATCTTCAGCAACAAACAGTGCCATCTCTGCCATGGGAAAGGAAAGAAACCCGATCTCTCCATCCTGAAAGGCCAGATCTCCCCTATCCTAATGGCCCAGACCATGTGGAACCATGGACCGGAGATGCTGGATAAGATGAGAAAGACGAAGGTTCCCTGGCAGAAAATCGACGGGAAAGAGATGGTGGATTTAATGGAGTATCTCAATCGAGGAATGCCCTGATGGCATTGCGGATTTCGGATTGCAAATTGCGGATTAGAAAATTTAAAATTTGCAATTAAACCTGAGGAGCATAAGATGGTTTCGGCGGAGTGGTTGAAAAAGACGGAATTATTTGAAGCATTGAATGAATCGCAATTAAACACCTTGCTTTCACATTCCGGCATTCAATCCTTTTCGGAAAAGGAGATGATCTTCCGTCAGGGAGAGGAAGCAACCCATCTCTATATCCTCATTCAAGGAGCCATTGATCTCACCGTGAAGGCAAAGGAACAGATTGATTTCATGACCTCCAAGATCGAAAAGGAAGGGGCGGTCTTCGGGACCGCCGCCCTGATGGAGCCTTATCAATATAATGTCACAGCCACCTGTTTAAAGCCCTCAGAGGTGCTGGTCATTGAAGCTGGCCCGTTGAGAAGAACCATGGAAAAGGATCCGGCGATGGGAATGGAGGTTATGAGGAAGCTGGCTTCCATCTATTTCAATCGTCTCAATGACTTGCGGGCAGGAGTTTCGAACCTTTTCAAAATTTTTAAAATCAAAACACCATGAAAGAAACCGTTCTCACCCGATTTCGTATCCAGGTTCCAGATCAACACTGGTTTGAGGAGAATATCGGATGCGAGAATGCCTGCCCGGTCAATACCCGAGCCCATCAATATATCTCAGCCATCGTCAATGAAGATTATGACCGCGCCTTTGAGATCAATCGAGAGGATAACCTCTTCCCCGCGATTTTAGGCCGGATCTGCATCCATCCCTGTGAAGAAAAGTGTCGAAGAGGCCTCCTCGTCGATCAACCCATCTCCATCTGCTCATTAAAGAGGGCCTCTGCTGACCATAAAACTTTTTCCCCTCAATACGAAAAGGTCATAAGAAAAGGAGACAAAAAGATTGCCATCATCGGCGCCGGTCCGTCCGGACTTTCCGCAGCGAATGATCTGACAAGAATCGGTTATTCCGTTGCGATTTACGAGACTTTTTCAATTCCCGGTGGGATGCTCAATGTTGGTATCCCTCCTTACCGCCTCCCCCGAGAAGTGGTGAGCCAGGCGATTGATGAGGTGAGGCGATTGGGAGTGGAGATCCTCGCCGGGACCCCCATTGGAAAAGAACTAAATTTGGAAAGATTGAAAGAAAAGTATGACGCCGTCTATATTGCCGCTGGCGCCCATAAGGCTGAAAAATTGCACATTCCAGGAGAGGACCTTCAAGGTGTGATTCACGGTGTGACCTTTATGCAAATGCTGAATCTGGGGGAGGAGTTGAAGATCGGCCAAAGAGTGGCGGTGGTGGGAGGAGGAAATACGGCCATGGATGCGGCCCGTTCTTCCTTACGATTGGGGGCGAAGGAAGTGCTCATCCTCTACCGGAGATCGAGAGAAGAAATGCCAGTGGACCTGAGGGAACTGGAGCAGGTGGAGGAGGAAGGGATCAAGGTTCATTTCCTCACACAACCGATACAGGCCCTCTCCCGAGATGGAATAAAAGTTTCTGGAGTTCGATGTATTCGAAATCGATTGGGTGAACCTGAGAAGGATGGCCGCAGAAGGCCGATCCCCATTGATGGATCTGAATTTGATATCAACATTGATCTCCTGATTCCTGCAGTGAGTCAATCCCCTGATATCTCTTTCCTTCCTGAAGAGATTGGTTTCGAAATATCCAGATGGGACCGTCTGGCCGTCAATCCGGAAACCTTTGAGACGAATGTCAAAGGCATCTTTGCCGGTGGAGACTTTGTCACAGGCCCAAGGGATGTGATCAGGGTGATTGCCGATGGAAGGAAGGCGGCCCTCTCCATTCACTCCTACCTGAGTGGCGAAACGTTCGGAAAGAAGCCTGGTTACTTCACCTCTATCCCAGAGGTGAAAGTCGATCCGGATCTGGAAAAGATACCAAGACAAAAAATGGACACCGTTCCCGTAAGGGAAAGAAAGTCAATAGATAGAGAAGTGGAATTGGGCTTCTCGAAAGAGGCGGCGGTCAAAGAAGCCACGCGATGCCTCCAATGCCACATCTTCACCATCTTCGATCGGACGAAATGCATTCTTTGCGGTGGGTGTGTGGATATCTGCCCAAAATCCTGTTTCCGGATGGCCAGACTCGATGAGATCGAAGGGGATGGAAAGCTCTCAAAATTAGTCAAATCCCTGTACGGGGTGTCCTACGAAGAAGCGGAGAAACTTAACTTAGCCACTGTCATATTCAAAGATCAATCCCGCTGTATCCAGTGTGCCCTCTGTGCCAAACGATGCCCCACTGGTACGATTACTATGGAGGAATATCACAGGCAATCTGGACCTTAGCGAGAATAAGACAGATGAAGAAAGGAATCCTCCAGCGCATTTCTGAATCAGCCATATGGCGTTCCGTTTTCAGAACGGGAATCCCCGATACCGATCTGAAGCGATCCATGCTGATGTTCCATAACTTCTTCCTCCATATCTTCCCCGCAAAGATGAAGCGCCATGGCCTCCGGTTCTCCTACACCTTTTGTCTCGGGGGGATATCCTGCCTTCTCTTCATCATCCTCACCGTTACGGGAATTCTTTTGATGTTTCTTTACACTCCATCCATTGAAAGGGCCTATTCCGATATGCAGGCTCTTGCCCTCGTCTTCAATGGAAAGATTTTAAGGAACTTACACAGATGGGCCGCCCACGGGATGGTCATGACCGTTTTTCTCCATATGGTCAGAGTATTTTATACCCGCTCCTACCGGCCTCCGAGGGAATTTAACTGGGTGATCGGCATCGGCCTTCTCATTCTGACCCTCGCCCTCAGCTATACAGGCTACCTCCTCCCCTGGGATCAATTGGCTTATTGGGGGATTACCGTGGGAACAACTATTATGACCTATACCCCTTTCCTGGGGAAATATATCCGTTTCTTTTTGTTAGGGGCTGATGAGGTAGGCCATGAGGCTCTACTTCGTTTCTATGTTTTACACTGCGTGGTTCTCCCTCTTCTGGCTGGACTCTTTATGGCCATTCACTTCTGGAGGGTTAGAAAGGACGGAGGAATATCGGGACCGCTCTAAATTTCGGATTCCCCCCTTCCCCTCTCCCCTGAGGGGAGAGGGGAAGGGTGAGGGGTTTGATTGAAAGGGTAGAAATGACCAGTAAGAATGACGACAAGATTTTCATAAAAGACCCAAATAAAACCTACGGCCTCATGGAGATGGTGGATGGAACTTCGCCGATGGTGGAGAAGGCGCCGGAGGATACGGTGGAAACCTTCCCCCATTACATCATTCTCCTGACCATCTGCTCTTTAGCCGTCACCTTCGCCCTTTTGCTTATCTCTCTTTTCTTCGATGCTCCTCTGGAAGATCTCGCCAACCCTCTTGTTACCCCGAATCCTGGAAAGGCGCCCTGGTATTTCACAGGAATTCAGGAGTTAATCCACTATACAGACAAACCCGTCATCCCCGGGATCATCATCCCCCTGCTCATCATCATCTGGCTCGTTTTGATTCCCTATATCGACCGGAAACCCAAGACGAAGCTGGGTCTTCTTTTAAATCGGACCTTGATTGGCGGTGAGAAACGGAAAATATTGATCGTACTATTCACCTCCTTCGTCATCGGAGCCCTGATCTTCACCGTCATAGGCTCTCTCTTCAGAGGAGAAAACTGGAGCTTCGTCCTACCATGGAGATAAGAGAAAAAGATAATAATCAAATTCCAAGCACCAATACCCAAATAATAACCAAATTTCAATAACCAAAATTTTAGGAAATGGGCCTTGTTTGGCTATTTGGAAATTGGTAATTGGAATTACGTTGAAAATGATAAAATCTCCTCCCCCCTGGCGGGGGAGGATTAAGGTGGGGGGGCAATCAATGGTGTCCACCCCCACCCTCGCCCTCCCCCATCAAGGGGGAGGGGAATTGTTACTATTTTCATGGTTCGCGTGTGACGAACCCGTCATGTAAAATTTATTTGGTCCCGCCTTAGCGGGATTGAGATTTGGTTATTGGAATTTAAGGAATCGGAGGCACTGATAAATCGATGAGTGATGAGAAATCTATCTCGCGGAGAAAATTGATCGGGTATGCCTGGATTGGGGCGGCGGCTGTTGTGATCGGCGAGCTGATCGTGGGCACCTTTGCCTTCCTCTGGCCAAGAAAGAAGCAGGGCAAAGGGGAAAAGCTCTTTGTTGCAGGAAAGGTCAATGATTTCAAGGTGGGTGGGGTCATCTATTTTCGCAAGGAAAAGACCTTCATCCAGAGATTGGAAGGAGGCTTCCTGGCCTTTTCGGCTGTCTGTCCCCACCTGAATTGCATCATCAACTGGAACGAGATGCTTAAAAAATTCGAATGTCCATGCCACGGTGCCACATTTGACCGAAATGGTGAGGTGCTGGAGGGCCCTCCCCCCCGTCCTTTAGACCTTTATAAACTTCAAATCGTAGAGGAAAAACTGATGGTGGATACGACAAGCCCGATCGAGAGAAAAAAATTCGATCCCTCTCAGGTCGTTAAGGGGTAAGAGGATACGATGGAAAAGAAGATCTCCTTGGCCATGATCCTGACGGTAGCTATTGCTATCTATCTGTCCATCTACTGGTTCCTGGAACCCCGTCGTGTCCAGAAAGAGGCTGAAAAGATGAGGCTGGAGGCCGCTGGAAAGGGGAAACCCCTCTACCTGACCCACTGCGCTCGGTGCCATGGGGAGACGGGCGGTCCCCAAAAAAGGATCAGAGCGATTAACTCCAAGACCTATCTCGAAGCCATGGACGATAACCTCCTTTATAAAATCACTGAGCGTGGAATCCCCAGGACCGGGATGGTTGCCCTCGGTGATAAGGAAGGAGGGCCCCTCAATCCGGAAGAGATCAATCATTTAGTCGCCTTTATAAGAAACTGGGAAAAGACGGCCCCTGCGTTGCCAGAAGAGGCCCCTGCGAAAGAACGGCCTTTCTTTATCCAGGAGGAAGTTACTTATACCGGCTCGGAGTCCTGCATCGGATGCCATGAAAGTCTCAATAAGAAACATATCGAAACCTGGAGAAAGTCTCCCATGGCAAAAAGAGCTTTTTCTCGAATCCAGGGAGACAAGGATAAAAGTAAATGTATCCCCTGTCATGCCACTGGATATGACCCGGAAAAGAAGACCTTTAAAGAAGAGAATGTGGGATGTGAGGCCTGTCACGGACCGGGAGAAAAGTATCAGGATATGATGATGGGAAAAGATGCCTTAGAGGGCGGAAAAATTGCGAGGGAGAATGGCCTGAGGTCCTGCACCCGGTGCCATAAAGCCCACATCGGGAAAGAAGAACATGTGACCTTGGCAAGAAAGGGACTGCTTGCCTATCCATAAAAAATTTAAAAACCTTCTTGATTTTTTTTGCAATGCTGTGTTAATTTATGGTCAGTTAAATAGGGGGGAAAACCGATCCATTCGGTCTTCCCTCTTTTTATTTACAGACGGAAAGGAGGTGAAATGGGGGGGAAACCTCTATAATTTTAAGACGTTAAAGAAAGGAGAAAAAATATGTTGAAAAAATTTTTGGGATTGAAATGGCCATTGATCCTCTCCGTTTTAATCCTCATTCCAACATTGTCAATGGCTCAAGCCAAATATGTCGGTTCTGGGAAATGCGCCTCCTGCCATAAGGCCATCTACGAAACCTGGAAGGATACGCTTCACAACAAATCTCAACAGGTACTCAGCCCGGACAATGATTCCGTAGTGGTGGATTGGAAGGGCACGGTCAAGCTGAAAGCAGGAAAAATCCCTGAGGTCTCCGTAAAATTAAGTCGGGGGTCTGACAAATCCTATCAGGCCACACTTATTGATGGGAAAGATCCATCCAGAGAAATCACCTATACCGCGGTGAGGACTTATGGAGGGTGGGGATGGAAGCAGCGCTATCAGGTGAAGATGGGCAACCACCACTACATCCTTCCCATTCAATGGAACCAGGCTACTTCCAGATGGGTGCCTTATAATCTCCAATTCTGGTATAACGAAGATGGAGGCCTCAAACAACCCTCTGTCGATAAATCCTTTGAGATGAGTTGTGCGGGGTGTCATAACACTGGGCTGGAATTGAAGAAGGTTGATAAAGGATACGAGGCCAGCTATACAGAACTCAACACAGGGTGTGAAAAATGTCATGGTCCTGGCTCCGAACATGTCAAGTCCCCCAGGACCAAAGGGAAAATCATCAACCCGCAGAAACTACCTTACGAAAGAGGTCTGGAAGTTTGCGGCCAGTGCCATTCAAGAGGGGTGAGCGTCCCGGATGGGATACTCGGATTTCCCTGGAATGACAAGGATAACAAACCTTATCAATTGGGTGAACCTTTCTCCAAATATTATCAATTCAAACCAGGGGAATGGGGAGACCCTCAAGCCCATGCCAAATCCCATCACCAGCAGTGGCATGACCTCCTGAAGAGCACACACTTCCAGGCGAAAGTAACTTGCTTTGACTGCCATAATCCCCATGGAGGGGCTGGAGGATTCCAGCTTGTCAAAGCCGATTCGAATAACACTCTCTGCCTCTCGTGCCACGGGAAAGATAAGAGATTTGCAAGCCCCGCGGCAATCCGGGAACATACCAAACATAACTATGCGCCTGAGACAAAGGGCACCAGCCGATGCTCCTCCTGCCATATGGTGAAGACAGCAGGTTCGGCAGAATCCGGGGATATTCACACCCATGATTTTAAGATCATCAAGCCCTATCTAAGCATGGAGATGTTTAAGAAGGATCCCAAAAATGTGGTCCCCAATTCTTGCAATGGGTGTCACAAGGATCGGGCAGGTGATGAAGCAGGATTTATAAAAGGCGTGCAAGCCTACGAATCCAAATTTGGAAAGTAAAATTACATGGGAGGGCTTCTCGCCCATTTAAAGTAAGTGAGGAGCCCTTCCCTACTTGTAATATCTAAGGCTTCATCGATTTTTTAAACATCATTACGTAATCTATAGGGGGGTGGACCGATGATATCGGTTTACCCCTTTTTTCGTTATGGGGAGGAAAAAGGCGAAGAAGATTAAAATTTTAAATTACTTTATCGAAAGGAGAAAAGATTTGATGAAAAAATTAATGGGATTTAAATGGCCAATTTCTCCTTCTGTTTTAATCTTCATGAACACCTGTAAATCACCAAAAATCTTTAGAAAGGGGGACTAAGGAATATGGAAAGTGGGATTATTTTTCTTATCGTAGTTATCGTGTTAATTGCATTAGCTTTATCTATCAAAATTGTTAAGCAGTATCAGCGTGGGGTGGTGCTTCGTTTTGGGCAGCTGGTCAGAAATAGGAACCCGGGGTTCAATGTGATTATCCCCATTGTGGACCGTATGACTAAGGTTAGTCTTCGTATTGCCACCACGGTGCTTGAACCTCAGGAGGTGATCACCAAGGACAATGTGACCGTCAAGGTGGATGCAGTTGTGTACTATATGGTGATAGACCCGGTGAAGGCGGTAATTAATGTTGAAAATTACCGCGAAGCTACTATTCAGATTGCTTTGACTACTATGCGGAGTGTTTTGGGACAGTCGGACCTGGATGAGTTGCTTGCCCATCGTGACCAGATTAACCTCAGACTGCGCCAGATTATCGATGAGCAAACTGAGACCCCGTGGGGGGTGAAGGTGACACTGGTAGAGGTAAAGGATGTTCTCCTCCCTGAGGGAATGCAGCGGGCTATGGCGCGGCAGGCTGAGGCAGAACGGGAAAAGCGCGGTAAGGTTATCCATGCTGAAGGTGAACGCCTGGCAGCAGAAAATCTGGCTCAAGCGGCTGAGATCCTCCAAAGACAGCCAGCAGCTTTACAGCTACGCTATTTACAGACCCTGGTCGAGATGGCTGGCGAGAAAAATAGCACCATTATCCCCCTGCCCCTGCCATTTGATATTGTAGCCGCCATATCTAACATATCTGACAGACTAAAGTCAGGGCAGAAATAGGGGGGTAGTTAGAAATGGAACTTTTGCTAAAGCGGGCTATGTTGTTTTGGCTTCCTGGCGCTATTGCTGTTGTCGTTGCCGTGGTTACCCTTTTCGCACACCCAGCGACAGTTGGCGCTGCACCTGATGAGGAAGCTCCACTAGAATGCCTGAGATGTCACACAAGGGTATTGAAGGATCATGATAAACTTGGCTCGGGGAGTGCCGCTTGTTGGGTCTGTCATCACGGCAGAAAAATAGGAACGCTACACCTCTCTGATGGCACCCAGCTTCCCTTGGCAGATTCCAACCCACTCTGCGGGGAGTGCCATTCAGACCGCTATGAGGCTTGGAAGAAAGGCAGACACGGAGTTCTTGGCTCGGGTAAGGGAAAGTCTGAAATTCTTGGTGCTAATAAGCCAAAGTGTGTTGGTTGCCACAGCGCACACCAACCCAAGGTAAAACTTTCAAAGGGGATTGTACCTTTGTCACCAGCTACGCCTGGGTTGGAGGGTCCCTTGGATTGCTTAAGTTGTCATACGAGGAATCTGGAAGGTCATGAAAAGCTTGGCTCAGGAAGTAAAGCCTGTTGGACTTGCCATTACAATATGGAAATGGGGGTGTTGCATTTAGCTGCGGGAGAAGAGCGGCTTAAATTGTCAGACTATCCTCAGCTTTGTGCCCAATGTCACCAGGCTCGCTATGAGGAATGGGTTGCTGGGACTCATGGAATTCCTGCCTGGGAGGTGGGAATTGTTGATGTCCATGGTGCTCGGCGGGTAGGCTGCAGTGGTTGCCATGACCCGCACCAACCTCAGGTATCTTTTTCGAACATCACCATACCTCACCCACCAGCCCAACCTCCGGCGACCCCACCATCGTTTAGCCTATTAGCCTTGTTTGGTACTGCCTTGTTGCTTGCAATAGCTGCCGGCGTCGCCATGGTGAGGAAAGGGGAATGGCCATGAAGCGAATCGGGCGAAGAGAGTTCATCAAATATACGGGCAGGTCAATGACATTACTGCTCTTCGGTAAATATGTTAGTTCTCCTTTTCCGACCCCGAGCACGGAAGCGGCAAGCGTTGCGCAGGTTAAGGAAGAGCATGCTGATGGGTTGGCTACGGTAGCTGACAGTCGCAACCGGTTTGGCATGGTGATAGATGTCGGAGCCTGTATCGGTTGCCGAAGATGCATGTGGGCATGTAAGAAGGAGAACAATATCCCGGATGTCATTTCCCCAGCCTGGATAGAGGTATTTGAACTGCCCCTGGGAGAAAGTGTGGCAAGTCATCCCTCATTGCGGGAACTCAAAGAAGGAGCGACAACTTCCTATACAGAGTCTCCCAGGGAGGGCAAGTGGTATTTACCAGTGCAGTGTAACCACTGTGATAACCCTTCGTGTGTCAAAGTTTGCCCCACCGCAGCAACATATAAGGACAAAGACGGCTTGGTCTTAATGAATTATGATAAGTGTATCGGTTGTCGAATCTGTGTCGTAGCTTGCCCCTACAGCGCCCGTCGATTCAACTGGTTAGTGGTGAAACTACCTCCCGAAGAGGTGAATTCCCTAGTGCCGGTTCGCTACTTGGGTGTTGTTGAGAAATGTACCTTCTGTGTACACCGGGCCAGGAAGGGTAAGCTGCCCCGTTGTATCGAGGTTTGCCCGGTTCGAGCCAGACACTTTGGCAATCTTAAAGACTCCAAAGGCGAGATTGGTAAAATATTGAAAACAAACCTGAGCTTCAAGCTTTTGGAGGAAGCTAATACTCACCCGAACATATGGTACATTACTCGGGGTAGAAAGTGGGTGAAACAATGGTAATGATAAGGCGACGCCCGGATAAAGTGACTCAAGATTTGCTGCGCCCGGTACTGATAACAGGAAAAGCCTTTAATTTCATAGCTGCCCTAGCATTGGTTATGTTTAGCCTCTATGTCTATCCCTTCTATCTTCAATTTGCCCATGGGCATGGATTCACTACCAGACAATCCACACCGGTGGGAGCGGTTTGGGGGTTATATGCCGCCATTATCGTTTTTTTCATCGGTATCAGCCATGTGGGAATAGGTGTTTCCGCTGCTGCCCGTCTTCTCAAGCTTGAGTATCTCAGACCCTTAACCAGGATTGCGGAACTGCTCACTCTGTTCTGCCTGCCAGGAGCTGTTCTCATGATCACGCTGGATATCGGTAGACCAGAAAGGTTTGTCCTGAATGTTATGAGGTATGGGCGCATACACTCACCGTTTGTCTGGTCGGCTACGGTTATCTCAGTCTATCTTTTTGCGAGCATGATATATCTCTATCTATCGATGCGCCGGGATTTTGCGGTAGCTGCAGACTTGGTGCCGAAGTGGGGGCGTCTTTATAGGTTATTGGCGTTAGGCTATACGGACACCAAAGAAGAGAGGGAGTTACATGAACAAACCCTGTGGTGGCTGGCGCTGATTCTTATTCCCATCATGGTTTCAGTACACTCCGTTTATGGTTTTGTCTTTGGACTTCATGGTGGTAGACCAGGGTGGTTTAATCCTTTTATGGCGCCCTTTTTCGTTCTCGGAGCGATCATCAATGGCTTCGCCACGCTTATCATAGTGGTGGCAATCATACGCAAGGTTTTTCAGTGGGAGCAATATCTCTCCCTTCAAATAATAAGAAACCTTGGTCGGTTTTTGTGTTGGATGACCGTCCTATATATCTATTTCACTATGGCGGAGTACCTCACCTATTCCTACACCCCGCCGGCCGGTGAGGCTTATGTGGTTCAAACTGTTTTAGTAGGCGAGTTCAGCCATATTTTTTGGCCAGCAATGGCTGCCCTTATGATTGGCTTTCTCATGCTCCTTTTGAATCAAACCATATTCCACCGTCAATTTACTCTCTGGATCACTGTTGCCGGAGCTACTTTGATAAATGTAGTCTTGTTTGCCACACGGTACCTCATTGTTATACCTTCTTTACTCCGTCCTCTTCTGCCCTTTCCCAGTGGTGCCTACACGCCAACCTTGTACGAATGGGGAGCCTTCTTAGGGGTAGTTGGTTTTATCATTGGTGCTTATATTATATTTTTAAAAATCTTCCCTGCGATAGAGCTTCCGCTCCCCGGTGAAGTGGAGGCGAGAGAATCATGAGTGGGTTAAACAAAGTCCACACTATCCAGTTGGTGACACCCTCTGAGGATGGAGAGCGGAGCCTAACTCAGGTAAAGAACCGTATGGTACTTGGGAATTCCAAAGTGTTTCCTGTACTTTTAGGGTTATGTGATGGCAAGCCTGCGGACGGCAAGTTATCACAGAAGGCATTAAACCCCGCACCCCGTGTTAAAACACGGGGCTTTCTTTCAGGTAGATATTTTGATGCACCCCTATATCCCTGCTCTGCCCGCCCCGCTTAGCGGAGTGAGGCCGGGGAAGAACAGGCCTTTACGGGGTGCGGGGTAAATAGCCTACAAAGGAGTTTATAAAAGATGTCTATTCAGATGTCTATTCGACAGAAGTTTATCATTATTGCGGCCAACTTTGTATTCAGTGTGAGCTTGGCGAGCACAGGACTTCTCGGTATGAGTCGGAGAGACCCTTTGTTCGCGATAGGCAATGAATGGTCTACTTTAATGTGGATTTCTGGATTAGTGACGCTTTTTCTCATACCGTTGGAAGTGTGCGTGATAAAGTCGTCGAAAAGAGAATAATCAAGGGAGGGAAAGCCAGGGCTCAGTCATAGATAAAGTGAGCTTGTAATGAAACCTCGTAAAATGGAGGGGGAATGAGTGTCCTAAAGAAAGGAGGAAAGATTTGATGAAAAAATCTGATCGATTAAATCCAGCACCTTCCTGCGGGGTATTAAACCCCGCAGGAAGATTATTGTCTACCATTCACCTCGCACTATTTTATAGTGCGAGGGTTCATCCCCGCAGCAGAGCTGCGGGGTTTTCTGGAAGGTGCTGGATAAAATGGCAACTTTTTCTTTCAGTTTTAATCTTTATACCATCCTTGACCATGGCCCAGGCCACGCATGTCGGATCTAAAAAATGCATGTCCTGTCACAGTTCAATCTATGAGATGTGGAAGGACACCCTCCACAACAAATCGCAACAGATCTTGAGCCGCACCAATGATACCCTGGTGGTCAACTGGAAGGGGATGATCAAACTGAAAGCCGGAAATATTCCGGAAGTCATCGTCAAATTGGAAGAAGGCCCCGGCCAGGTTTATCAGGCCATATTGGTGGACGCAAAAGACCCCTCGAAAGAGGTCACTTATCATGTGGTGAGGACTTATGGAGGATGGGGTTGGAAACAACGCTATCAGGTCAAGATCGGAAACCACCATTACATCCTTCCCTTCCAATGGAATCAGGCGACCTCCCGATGGGTTCCCTATAACTTGCAGAATTGGTACAATGAGGATGGCAGTCTCAAACAACCCTCTGTGGGGAAAGCCTTTGAAATGAGCTGCGCAGGCTGCCATAATACCGGGCTTGAACTAAAAAAGGTTGACTCAGGTTACGAATCCAAATATGTGGAGCTCAATACCGGATGCGAGAAATGTCATGGCCCTGGCTCCGAACATGTCAAGTCTCCGAAGACCAAAGGGAAAATTATCCATCCCCGAAAATTACAATATGAGAGAGGCCTCGAAGTTTGCGGACAATGCCATACACGAGGGGTCAGTGTTCCCAACGGAACGTTTGAGTATCCCTGGAATGACAAGGACAACAAACCATATAAACTTGGAGAGCCACTGGCCAACTATTATCAATTCAAGCCAGGAATCTGGGGAGATCCTCAGGCCCATTCCAAGTCCCATCACCAGCAATGGCTCGACTTTCAAAAGAGTGGCCATTTCTATGGACGGGTTCTCTGCTTTGATTGCCACGATCCCCATGGAGGGCCCAGTCGATCCCAACTGACCAAAGCCGACCACAACAACAACCTCTGCCTCTCCTGCCATGGCAAAGACAAAAAATTTGCCAATCCCTGGGCTATCCGGATCCATACCAAGCACAACTATGCCCCGGAGACCCGGGGGACCAGCCGATGTTCCTCCTGCCATTTAGTTAAAACGGCTGCTTCGGCAGAAGCGGGAGATATTCACAACCACGACTTTGGAATCATCAGACCCCGGGTGAGTCTGGAGATGTTCGAGAAAGACCCGAAAAATGTGGTCCCAAATTCTTGCAATGGATGCCACAGTGAATGGGGGAAAGACAAGGCAGGGTACGAGAAAGGTGTGAAAGCCTTCGACTCTCTCTTCTCAATTAAAAACTAACCTGGGAAGAGTCTGGTTCACAATAGGGGGAGAAAGGATAATCCAAATGAAAAAATATTTAACCATCATCACCCTATGGGTCCTTTTCATTCCAGTCATATCCATCGCCCAGGTTACCTACCAGAAAGAGATACGTTCCCTTGTGGAGGCGAGATGCTCAAAGTGTCATGGGCCTCAAGCGCCTCTGGTAGATGAATTTAAGAAAGATAAGGAGAGATTTACCAAAGAGAACAAAGGCCCCCGCATGGATAGTTATGCCCTTTTGTTGGAATTTGTGAAAGGAAAAGATACAGGTGCCATCATGAGGCGGCTCGATGATGGGAAAAGCAAGGAGGATAAAAAACCCGGGAATATGTATGTCTACCTTGGGAAGGATGAAGAGGAGAGGCAGAAAAATCTGAAAACCTTCAAGGATTGGGTGGGCTCGTGGAATTTAAAAAGAAAGGCTGATCTGAGCGAGGATGAGCTCAAAAAAATCACTGCCCCCCAGTAAAATGACCTTGCTTTTTTAATAAAATTGAAAGAAATGGGAAGTAGGGAATGGAACTTTACTTCCCATTTTTAATTCCCGGTTTCAATCCTTGTTTTAACGGAATCCCCTCTCAGACCGCACCTGCTTCATCCTCTCACGAAAAATAGAGATTTCCCTACTGTTCACAAAAATCCAGAAATGAGATAAAATGAATTCAGTGTTGAGTTCGGAGTTCAGAGTTCGGAGACTAAAATTTAGACACTTCGAACTATTCACCCAAGAATTCCTAATTTGAATGATGGACAGAAGAGGATTCCTTAAAAAAACGATGGCGATTCTCTCAGGAGTGCGATGTTCATCTCTTTTCCAAGTGGAGGTGCATGGGGAAATGACCACTGCGCCAAAAGAGGCGATGTTCTATAAAAATCTTGATGCTCAAACCGTTCAGTGCCAGCTTTGCCCGAGAGAATGTGTGATCGGCGATGGGAAAAGAGGGTTTTGCCGGAACCGTGAAAATCAGAAGGGGAAATTATATACCATCGTCTATGGGAAACCGGCTGTCGTTGATATTGGCCCGATTGAAAAAGCGCCTCTCTACCATTTTGCTCCGGGCCATTCCAGGCTCTGCCTTACCTGCGCCAGTTGCAACCTGCGATGTAAATATTGCCAAAACTGGCATCTCTCCCAGAAAAGCCTTGAGGAGTTGAATTATTACTCATTCTCTCCCTCAGACATCGTCCGTCAGGCGAAGAACCATAAACTTCCTTCCATCTCATTTACTTATACGGAGCCAACCGTCTATTATGAGTATCTCTACGACATCTCTGTGATTGCCAGGGAGACGGGCCTGAAGACCTCGATCGTCTCAAATGGATATATCCGTCGGGAACCGCTCCTCAAACTCCTTACGGTCCTCGATGCCGTGAAGGTCGACCTCAAAGGCTTCAGTGAAAAATTTTACGAAGAGGTCTGTTCGGCCACGCTAAAACCGGTTCTCGATTCCCTTGTCACGATCAAAAAAGAAGGAGTCTGGTTGGAGATCGTCAACCTCGTCGTCCCCACGCTCAATGATGATCCGAAGATGATTAATGAGATGTGCCGGTGGATTAAAGAGAATCTCGGAGTGGATACCCCCATTCACTTCACCCGTTTTTTCCCGAATTACAAATTGACCCATCTTTCTCCCACTCCGGTCTCAACTCTTGAAAAGGCTTATGAGATTGCCATTCGAAATGGTTTGCGGTATGTTTATATCGGAAATGTCCCGGGTCATCACCGCAATTCGACATTCTGCCCTTCCTGCGACCGAAGGGTGATCCATCGGGCGCATTTTGATGTCCTGGAAATGAATGTGGTCAATGGGAAATGTAAGTTCTGTAACTTTAGGGTGGCAGGTAAATGGGCATAACATTGAACCGCCGATCCTTTCTGAAAAGGTCCTTTCTCTATTGCTTCTCAATGAGCGCAACGTCTCAATGTTTCTGCCCTTCGTCTCAAGCCAGGCAGGCCATGGATCATAAGGCCATGTTTTATAAAAAAGGGGGTCAGGACTCGATTCAGTGTGAACTCTGTTTCCGGAGATGCACAATCCCGGAGGGACGGAGGGGTTTCTGCAGGGTGAGGGAAAACCAGAAAGGAGAGCTTCGAAGCCTCGTCTATGAAAGACCGGCCGGCCTTCAGATCGACCCCATTGAACTGGAGCCGATGTATCACATGGTTCCGGGTCACAAAAACCTCTGTGTTTATACGGCCTCCTGCAATTTCAGATGCAAGCACTGCCAGAACTGGTCGATCTCCCAGTCAGCCCCTGAACAGATCAGGTCGTTCAAATCAACCCCCGAGGAGATCGTTGAAGAAACCCTGAGGCAGGGATGCCGTTCCATCTCCCATAGCATCAATGAACCCACGGTCTTTTTTGAAATGATGTATGATGTGGTTCGGATGGCCAAAAAGAAGGGGCTTCTCACCCTCTGCCATACGAATGGAGGAATGGCCAGAGCCCCGATGATTGAACTCCTGAAATTTTTAGATGGCGTGACGGTTGACCTGAAATCCTTCAGTCAAAGATTCTACCAGGAGATCTCGGAGGCAAAACTTGAACCCGTTTTGGAAACCTTAAAAACAATCAAGAGCTCCGGCAAGCATCTTGAAATGGTTAATCTCATCATTCCCACTCTTAATGATGACATGGCTGATATCAGGAAGATGTGCCGCTGGATTATTGAAAATCTGGGAAAAGAGACGCCGATTCATTTCACCCGCTTCTCCCCTCAATACAAAATGACCCACCTTCCCCATACGCCCATTCAGACCCTTGAGCAAGCAATGGAGACGGCAAAGTCGGAAGGGATGAAATATATCTATGTCGGAAATGTGGTGGGACACCCGGCCAACAGCACCTACTGTCCCAAATGTGGTAAGAAGTTGATTGAACGGACTCACTTCATTATGTTAAAGAACCATTTAAAAAACGGCCGTTGTCCATCCTGCAACGAAAGCATCCCAGGTGTCTGGAGTTAAATTCT
>DYHU01000206.1 GCA_020724025.1 Syntrophorhabdus sp.
AGGAGGCCATTGCCATGGCAACAGGCAATACGGCAAAGGTTTATAGATTGAACAGGGGTGTGATTGAGGTTGGCAGGGAGGCTGATCTGGTCATCATGGATGCTCCCATGGGTTCGGTGGGCAAGGATGCCCTCTCTGCGATTGAGGCAGGCGATATCCCGGGGATTGCGGCTGTATTGATCGATGGTCAGATGAAGATCGGAGTAAGCCGGAATACACCGCCCCCGAATGGAAAGATCGTGATCAGTAAATAAGTGACTAAAGTTGAAAGTGCCTAAAGTGACTAAAGTTTTTAAACTTACCTTAGACACTTTAGCTCACTTTAGTTCACTTTTAGTCACTTAGATATTTTAGCCCAATTTGGGCGATGGGGATTGATGATGATTGTTGATTGGGAAACGTGTATTGGATGTGGTTTGTGTGTGGAGACTTGTCCCCTTCAGGCCATCTCCATGACGCAGGAGGAAAAGGCATCCATCTCCGATGTCTGTGTTGATTGCAAGGCTTGCACAAGGATCTGTCCGACAGAGGCCATTGCGCTCGAGGAAGAACTAAAAGAGGGAGGGGTGAGATGCCCCTCCTGCCCGATCCTCTGCACGATCAGACCCGGGAATACAGGAGCCTGCCAGCGGTTCATCAATCGCAATGGGGATTTAGTTCGTTGTATCCCACTCCAACGTTATGAAGATGTCAAGGAGATCGTTGGTGTGGATCATGAGGAAGTGATTCGAAGACCATTGATCACCGGCATCGGAGCCGGGACTACTTACCCCGACACCAAACCTGCACCTTATATCGTCCAATCTAAAATGGATGGAATCGATGTCGTCACTGTTGTGACGGAAGCCCCCATGAGTTACAGCGGCATCAAGGTGAAGATCGATACAGACACGAATATCGGCAAAGAAGGAGATCCTGTTCTCATCGGGAAAAAGAGGGTCGGCCATCTCTGCACGGAAGAGTATGGCTCTAAGATTCTCTCGTTAGGAGGGATCAATCTTCTTACCGGCGAAGAAGGCCTTGCCGTGGCCAAACTGATTGTCGATATTGCCAACCGGAGAGAGGTCCATCTCAAAGTGGCGGAAGGAGCCGAGATGGTTCTTCAGATAGGCAAGGCTCCTATCATCAATGGTGAAACAGGTAGAAGGATGAGAGTCGGTTGTGGCAGTGCATCCATGGGGCTCTTTGGAAGGTATTTCTTTGGTGCAGCAGATGAGGTGGTTGTCCTGGATTCCCATCTCATCGGGCAGTTCACAGAGCATGAGGCTGGAAGGGAGTCGGGCGCTAAATACAGCGGCATCAGGTTGCGAGCGAGGCAATCCACTCCCGGTCGATACTTTGGTGAGCATGGCCGGGGATGGGGAGGAACACCCTTCGAAAACCCCATCGAGATCATCGAGGGTTTTGATCCGAAGATCGCCAAACCAGGGATGACTCTGCTGATCACGGAGACAACAGCGGAACGGGCCGCTATGTTTCGTCTGGATGAGAATGGCAAATTTACTCAGGTGGATTTAACCTCCAAAGCAAAGAGGGCAATCGATATGATGGCCTCTAACTGCCAGCCATCGAGGGTTTCCGCCGTCTATGTGGGCGGCGCAGGGGGAAGCGCCAGAGCTGGAGTCACAAAGATTCCGGTGAAACTGAATCGGGCTATCCATCAGAATAAGGCAAGGTTAACCGTGGGAGGGGCGCCAACCTATATCCTGCCAGGGGGCGGGATCACGTTTCTGGTCGATGTAGAGAAGGTAATGGTGAGAGCCTTCACCTATGTGCCGACGCCTGCCACGGTTGTTCCCCTCGAATACACGATGAGATTGAATGAGTATCTGGAGATTGGGGGGCACGCAGAGTCCATTCAGAGATTAAATGATGTTCTGAAGGAGATAAAAAGATAAATAACCAATACCCAATCACCCATAACCAAATAAATTTACATGATAAACTTTTCCCTCACGAACCATGGAAACAATAAGAACTTCCCTCCCCCTTCGATGGGGGAGGGGTAGGGTGGGGGTGACCATGTGACTTATGATTACCCCCCACCTTCATCCTCCCCCGCAAGGGGGGAGGAGATTTTTGCAAAAGCAGTACTTAAGATTAATCTTTGTTCGGTGATTGGAATTTGGTGATTGGTGATTATTTGTCCCGCCTTGGCGGGATTGGAATTTGGTTATTGGAATTTGTTGAATATGAGAATGCAGTCGGCTAAGAAAATATACGCACATGATCCTGTCCAGGTTTTACCCAATGGAACCGTCCTCGTGGACTATGGACCCATGCGGATGTTCATCAGCGCCTCGGAAAATGGAAAACCTCTTGTCCACCTGGCGAAAGAGGGGGCTCATCTGGCGATGCGGATTCTTGAAGACTTAGCAGAATTTCTTCCTGTGATAAAAAAGAGATCACAGAAGTTGGAAATTGTGGAGGCCTTTCCTGATGTCGTCCGAAGAATGATCGAAGCCACAAAGATGATGGGGGAACCCGATCTCACTCCGCTTGCGGCGGTTGCAGGAACAACCTCTGATGTGGTTGCCGATTTTATCTTCGGCAGGGGTGGAACGAAGATCATCGTTGATAATGGAGGAGATGTCGCCCTTCGATTGAGAGAAGGCGAGGTGGCCAGAGTAGGAGTAAAAACAGAGATCAGTTCAAAACAACCCGCCTATCTCATTTCAATCGATTCCACCATGGGAATAGGGGGCGTGGCGACGAGTGGCCTCGGCGGGAGGAGCTTCACCAAAGGGATTGCATCGGCCGCAACGATACTCGCAGAGAATGCTTCTCTGGCTGATGCTGGAGCGACTGTCATCGGAAATTTCACCAATGTTGATGACCCTAATATCTCAAGAACCCTTGCCGAGAAAATATATCCGGATACAGATATCACCGGAGAGTGGGTCACCGTCAACGTAGGGAAATTATCCCAGGAAAAGATTGGGGAAGCATTGGACAACGGCCTGGTGAAAGCGTATTCAATCTATCAGAAAGGATTGATCCAGGGAGCCTTAATTGCTTTACGGGGGAAAGCGGTCTGGACGGATTCATTAGACCCCTTATTAAAGAAATTGTAAAAAGAAATCTCCATCACTTGTCCTTCTCCTCTTGGGGGAGAGGGATAGGGTGAGGGGTAGGAGGAGAACAGATGGAAGTCCGAAAATACGTCATCATTGTGGAAGAAACGGTTGTTGAAGGAGGGAAAAGGGTTGATCCTCCGACCCGTAAGGCTGCTGCTGTGGCAGTGATCAAGAATCCCTTTGCAGGGAAGTATGTTGAGAAATTGGATGAACTTATTGATATCGGTGAGGAGTTAGGGGGGATTTTGGGGAAGAAGGCTGTCGAGGCATTGAAGATACCACCTAAAAATGCTGAGAGTTACGGAAAGGCAGCCGTCGTGGGAGTGGATGGCGAGTTGGAACATGCGGCGGCCATTCTCCATCCCAAACTCGGGACACCTTTAAGAGAAGCAGTTGGCGGAGGGAAGGCCATTATTCCATCGGCCAAGAAAATGGGAGGACCGGGGACAGAGATTGATGTGCCGCTTCATTACAAAGATGCCGCCTTTGTCCGCACTCATTTCGATGCCATGACCGTGAGGGTGCCGGATGCCCCCCGGTCCGATGAAATCCTCGTTGCCATCGTAGTTACCGATTCCGGAAGGCCCCAACCACGGATTGGCGGATTAAAGAAAGAAGAAGCCAAAAAAGAAGACGGCCTGAGGTAATTCTATTTCCCTTCACTTTTCTTTTTTTAGGAGGAGGGTGGAGTGAGGGGTTACGGAGCGCAGGGGAGGGAGTAACAATCGAGTGCAGCGCTATATGGGGGGAAATGGAATATCTATATTGCTATTCTTAGTGCCTCTTGCGCCTCGCGGGGTAACTGGATAAGGACGAAATAGGACTTGGGATAAAGATAATCTTCACCTGATTCATCAATTACCCTGAGATAACCCTCTTTTTCTGTTTCATCGTCTTGCAGAACCTTATATCCTGTGGTTTATAAAAATGGTTATTTCTTGCCTTCTGGCAATGTAATTCAGACTTTTTTAAACTCACCTCTTGACTATGGTTTAAAATTATGCTTATTTAAGTACCATGGGTAATGGAAAAAGATCAAAAATAAACCAGCTCATAAGTAAATGGCCCCGGGGAACCGTTGCGACGGCTTCTTACCTGAAGCGGCAAGGGTTTACTTACGATCTTCTGACGAAGTATCGTCGCGGGGGCTGGCTTAAATCTTTCGGCCAAGGGGCCTACGTCCTCACTGAAGATCGGGTTGAGTGGCTCGGAGCCTTATACGCAGTTCAATCCCAGCTTGAGCTTGAGGTTCACGCCGGAGGAAAGACTGCCCTCGAACTCAAGGGTTACGGTCACTACGTTCTGAAAGAGACAAAAACTCTCTTTCTTTACGCTCAGCCCAAGGTGATCCTGCCCGCTTGGTTTTCAGGAGAACGGTTAGGGCTTAACCTTGTGGTGACTCGGACAAGTCTTTTCCCCGGTAACACCCATGAAGGATTCTCCGAATGGAAGGAGCGGGAGTTCACCATACGGATCTCGTCACCGGAGCGGGCGGCCATGGAGATGCTCTACCTCGTCCCGGAAAAGGTAAGCTTCGAGGAATCGCTTCTCATCATGGAAAGCCTTGTTACGCTCAGGCCCGAGACCGTTCAAAGGCTTCTCGAAGTATGCCGATTTGTCAAAGTTAAAAGGCTTTTCATGTACATGGCAGAAAAGCATAGGCATCCCTGGGTGGAAAAGCTTGATCTTTCACGGATAGATTTCGGCAGAGGGAAGCGGAGAATCGTATCCGGGGGAGAACTCGATCCCAAGTACCAGATTACGGTCTCCAGAGAACAGAGAGAAGGAACAGTTTGAGAAAAGATACGGTCTTTTTCAGGCAGGCAGAGTTGCTCCTTCGGGTTTTGCCATTTGTAAACGAGGAGGAAATCTTTGCCTTGAAGGGAGGGACGGAGGGACCGCGATCAACTTCTTCTTAAGAGATCTCCCTCGTCTTTCCGTCGATATTGACCTGACCTACCTTCCGATAAACGACCGCGAGACTGCCTTAACTGCCATCGAAAAAGCTCTTATTCGAATCTCGGAAAGGGTGGAGAAAACAATTCTTGGTGTCCGTGTATTTCCCAAGAAGGACCGTGAGTTCAATCCTATAGCCGGTTTAATCATCCGCCGCGGTGATGCAACGATCAAAGTTGAACCGAACTCCGTTCTAAGGGGATCGGTATTTTCAACAGAAACGAGAACCCTCTGTCAGAAGGCACAGGATCTCTTTGAGCTTTCAATCGAAGTTCGCACACTTTCTTTTGAGGATCTTTATGGAGGAAAGGTCTGTGCAGCTCTCGACCGGCAACATTCGAGGGATCTTTTCGACATCGATATATTGCTCAAGAATGAGGGACTTCCGGAGAAAGTACGCAAGGCATTTATTGTCTATCTTGTCAGTCATTCCCGACCGATGGTCGAAATCCTCAATCCACACTGGGGTGACCTGCCCCCGGTCTTCGAGAAAGAATTTCAGGGCATGGTGGTCAAACCGGTCACAGCCGAGGAACTGAGGATTGTAGGAGGACAATTAGTATCCAGGCTTCACGAGGAACTTACCCAAGAAGAAAGGCGGTTCATCGTATCCGTTAAAGAGGGGAAACCCCAGTGGGATTTGCTGGGGGTGCCGGGAATCGAGACTCTCCCTGCCATTCGATGGAAGATTCAGAACATACGCCAAATGGCGCCAATGAAACACCGGGAGGCGCTACGAAAACTCCGGGACTACCTTGGCGCTTAGCCGTGGGTTCGATAATTGCTGTTCTGCCCCATGACAAATAGCGGGAAATTGGCAAGTTATTTTAAAACCTACATCCCATCAATCAGCAGGATAATGCATTTTCGAAAAGCTGGGGTTTGTCTCTATTCGCACACTGTGGATTCAGATTCACTATCCGGCTAAGGCCCGATGATTTCTGCGAACCACCCATTGCGGACCCGCACGATGGGTGGTGTGGTAAGGGACGGTTAAACACCGTCCCTTACCCGATTCGGCCATAATGTCCGAATTCCTTTTTGGTTCAAGGCCTCTCAGATCGCGCTCCCATTCACCAATCCGGCACTATGCATTACGCGTCTAACAATCGCCGTTGCAACAGCGTCTGCATGTCACGACGGCCATCGACAATCATCAGAACGTAAACGTTCTTATCCATGACTCGGTAAATGATGCGGTAGGGTTTAAAGAAAATCTCGCGGTATTCACGAATCCCGAGCGCCAACAGTTCTTTAGGATGGGCGCCCCGCTCGGGGAATTCGAACAGCCTGGAGAAGGCTTTCTCGATCCGCTCCAAAACGTAGTCCGCTTTTTGAGACGCATCGTGCAGAGCAATATAGTCATAAAGCTCATCGAGATCATGCGCTGCATCATTGGTCAGCAAAACCGCGAACGGCATCAGTGAGCCTCCTGTCGCTTGCGCAGACGTTTGATCACATCCTCAGCAGGCTGGACCTTGCCTTCCCCGATCTGACGGGTCCCGAGCGCCAGGATCTTCAGGAGAGCCATTGTTTCCTGGGTTTGCTCGTAGCTTTCGATGTCCTGTATGACCGCCTTGGCAATGCCGTTCTGGGTGATGACCAGCGGCTCCCGCTGTTCGCTCAGCTTCCTTACGATTTCGGCGGCATGGGCCTTCAGGTAACTGATGGGCTTGATCTGGCTGGACAGTTTCATGGGGGTGCCTCCATTTCTTGAGTATGACCAAATATAGTCCATAAACAGGTCAACTGTCAAGATTGAAGGTAGTTTACTCGACGCTGTGTATGATCCTTGCTGTTCCGCCTCATGACAAATAGCGGGAAATTGGCAAGTTGTTTTAGAACCTACGTCCGAAAGCGCCGATGAAAACCGGCGAGGTGTCGTGAATGAAAGAGTCATACGATGAAGGTGTAGCGAGCCACATCGGCCCCGAGTCA
>DYHU01000207.1 GCA_020724025.1 Syntrophorhabdus sp.
CAATTACACCGGTCATGCCCCCTTCCTTGTGCCCAGCCACCTGACTTATGGGACAAGATCAGCTTTGTAAAAGGGGGATTGAGGGGGATTTTAACAGGTCTCAAATCCCCTCTTGCCTGCCTTTGCCCTCCGGGTCAGAGACCGCTCTGGGTCGGAGACTAAAGGGGTGAATAATACGGTTGGGTCGATATCGACAATCTTTTGTCGATATCAATTCACTAAGCGCCTAATCAGGGTGTGCATCATTTATCGCCTTTGAACGCTGATCGGGGAAAAGGTTTACCTCTCCTTTTTAAGCTGGGTGAAAATACGATCGCTCAGGGCGGTTTCAACGGCCTTTAGGCTGGCCCGTATGCGTTTTGGCTTGCTCACCGATTTCATTGCCGAGCGGATATCCTTGAGGCCACTGCCGGTGACAAAGATCACAATGCGCTCGTCGGGTTTTACCAGAGCGGTCTGGATAGCCCCTGCCAATCCTGCAAGGGGTGCGGCTCCTGCCGGTTCAGCAAATACCCCGCACCCACGAGCCAAAGCCGGAATAGCTTTGAGAATTTCTTCGTCGGTTACTGTTACGAATGCTCCTCCGGTCTCCCTGACAGCCTGCATGGCCTTGACGCGATCCCGAGGCAGGCCTGCTGCAATGCTATCGGCGATCGTTCTTGCCTCGATGGGTTTGATATCGGAAGGATCCAATCCTTTTTTCCAGGCATGATAGAGCGCTGCGGAACCGGATGCCTGTACTCCGATAAGCCGTGGTATTCTCTTGATCCAGCCCAGGGAGAACAGGTCTTTGAGACCTTTATGGATTCCGCCAAGGATGCACCCATCTCCAACGGGCACGAAAATAGCGTCGGGAGCCTCCCAGTCCAATTGTTCGCATATTTCAAAGGCGGCTGTCTTCTTCCCTTCGGTCATGTAGGGATTGAACCCGGTATTTCGAATGTACCAGCCATAGACTTGCGCCGCCTCCAGACAGAGATCGAATGCCTCATCGTAGGTTCCTTCGATCAGTAAGACAGTTGAGCCAAAAGCCATCAGCTGAGCGATCTTTGCCTCCGGTGCCGATGCGGGCACAAAGATCACATTGGACATACCGACACTGGCGCACAGGCACGAAAGCGCCGCGGCCGCATTGCCTGTGCTTGCCGTGGTGATCACCTCTGCGCTGTTTTCCCGAGCCTTCATAATGGCAATAGCGCTGGCCCGATCTTTGAGTGAAGCGGTGGGCTCACGGGTCTCGTCCTTCACCCAGAGGTGTTCTAATCCTAATGTCATGGCAAGGCGGGGTGCTGGATAGAGGGGCGTCCACCCGACCTTTAAGGGTGGGAAAGGGGTGTCGGATTTGACAGGCAAGAGGGATTTATAGCGCCAGAGGCTATCTTCCGTCTTCCCCTTTAGGTCAGTGCGAGAGAATTTCGAAGCGATGAGATCGTAATCATACTGAATATCGAGAATGCCCTCACTGCCGTGTTTGGGACAAACATAGCGTACTTCATCCGGCCCATATTCCTTACCGCACAGGAGACATTTTAAATGTTTGACGTGTTGCATGATCCCTAATAAAATTAAAAGCCCACCCGTTTGATATTTCTTTTCTTCATCTCCTCCAATAGCCGGACCGGATCTTTAAACCGGGCGTTGATCATCATCGATGCGATAATGTACGGCTTGAACCCGGCTTCTTTGTAGGTGGCGATGCGATATTTTTCAAAGACGGTGTCCTGGACCTCTCCCTGTTTGCAGGAGACATTCGAAATATCTGCGGGAAGGCAGTGCATGTAGAGGGCCTGTCCTTTTCGGGTCAGTTTCATTTTTTCTTCGGTGCATTCCCAGTTTTTAAACCGGGCATTTTGGGCCAGGCCTTCTTCTTCAAGGAACTTGAGACCCGGGATGTCGTTCTTTTTTAATAACTCGGTCCGTTTTTCCATCACCGTATACGGCGCCCAGCTCTTGGGATAGACAATATCAGCATCTTTAAATCCTTCTTCCATGGAATGGGCGACCCTGAAGGTTCCACCGCTTTCAGCGGCATTCTTTTTCGCAACGTCTGTCACATCGGGAATCAGGTGATAACCCTCAGGATAGGCGAGGGAGACATCCATTCCAAAACGGGTCATCAGGCCGACGATTCCCTGGGGCACGGAGAGCGGTTTGCCGTAGCTCGGTGAATAGGCCCAGGTCATGGCAAGTTTCTTCCCCCTGAGGTTTTCAAGAGAACCCAAATAGGTTTTGAGGTGGAGCAGGTCCGCCATGGACTGAGTGGGATGGTCGATGTCACATTGAAGATTGATCAGGCTGGGCCGTTGATTTAGGACGCCCGCCTGGAATCCATCATCCAGGGCTTCGGCCGCGGCCTTCATGTAGGTGTGACCGGCCCCGAGGTAAATATCATCCCGGATACCCATCACCTCCGTAAAGAAGGAGATCATATTGACCGTCTCCCGCACGGTTTCACCATGGGCCATTTGGGTCTTCTCTTCATCAAGTTCCTGGACTCCAAGACCCAGGAAATTGGCGGCGGATGAAAAAGAGAACCGTGTTCGGGTTGATTTGTCTCTGAAGATGGAAACGGCAAGTCCGGAGTCAAAACATCGGGGCGAGATATTATGGTGATGAAAGTATCGCAATGCCTCAGCCACATATAATATCTGTTTGATTTGGTCTTCGGATTTTTCCCAGGTGAGCAAAATATCGGTCTGGAATAGGTTGGCATCCAATTTTTCTAAGGTTTTTATGATTGTTTGATATTCCATCTCCATCCATCCAAGATGCTTTATAAGTGATAGGCATACAATGCATAAAAGGCAGACGCCTTGACGAGATCCTCAATAGGTACTTTCTCATTGGGGGCGTGGGCCAGGGCTTCATCACCCGGGCCGAATCCAATGGTGGGTATGCCATAGAGGCCGGTAATGGCAACGGCATTGGTGGAGAATGTCCACTTATCCACCCTGGGTGGACTCTCGAACAGAGATTCGTAGACCTCGACCCCTGTTTTTACGGCGGTGTGATCCGCCGGGAGCTTCCAGGTTGGGTAATATTTCTCCATCCCGTATCGAAGCCCGGTATAGGCCTTTTCTTCATATTGTAGGATCTTCACCTCTGCGTCCTCATCTTTTACGATCTCTTTGATTTCGGCCAGAGCGGACTCTTTCGTCTCTCCCCAGGTCAATCTCCGGTCGACATGGATTTTTGCGTAATCGGCCACTGCACATAGAGAGGGGCTCTTGGAAACAAAATCGGTAATCGTGACAGAGCCCTTTCCAAGAAAGGGATCGCTTCTCAGATGCTCATTGAGGGCTTTGATATCGAGACAGGCTTTGGAGGCCATGTAAATGGCATTTTTTCCTCTTTCCGGAGCCGACCCGTGGGCTGAGACCCCGCGAAAGATCACCTCAATCTCCATTCTTCCCCGATGGCCACGGCAGATATTGCCGTTGGTGGGTTCGGTGCAGATCACAATATCCGGCTTAATCCCATCTTCTTCGATGATATATCTCCAGCAGAGGCCATCACAATCCTCTTCCATCACGCTGCCCACGAAATAGACGGTCAAATCCTTATCAAATCCGAGCTCCTTAAGAATTCTGGCCGCCGTAACAAAACTGGCCGCCCCTCCCTTCTGATCCACTGTTCCCCTTCCTAAGACATATCCCTCTTCGATCCTCCCCGAGAAGGGGCTAAACTCCCAGTTGTCCAGATTCCCAACATCCACGGTGTCCATGTGGGCATCGATGGCTAAAATCTTTTTTCCATTGCCCATACGACCGATGACATTCCCCAGACCATCGATCCTCAATTCATCCAGCTTCAACGCCTCCATCTGGCGCTTGAGTTCCTGCTGGACCGCTTCCTCTTCCCTGCTGAAGGATTTGATCCTGACCAGCTTTGAGAGATTCTCCGTTGTGTCATCCTTATATTTCTCGGCAAGCTCATGAATCTTATCTTCGAGGATCATTCGTTATGCCTGCGCCTTTCTTCTGTGAACATGTCCCATCAGCAGGGTCAATGGGGGTTCAATGAAATCTGTAATTTAATAATATCCGAGCAGTTTAGGGATGGCCATAGGAATATCAGGGATAAAGGTGATGATGATTAGGGCAATAAATTCCATGACGATAAAAGGCCATATCGCTTTAGAGAGTTGCTCCAAACTCAGTTTGGTGATCCCGCATGCTACGAAGAGGCAGGCTCCAACGGGCGGTGTCGTCAAGGCGATATTGAGTGAAAAAACCATGATGATTCCGAAATGGAGGGGATGGACGCCATGACTCACTGCAAGAGGATGAAGGATGGGGCCTAAAATGATCAGGGCGGCGGCGATATCCATGAAACAGCCCACGATGCCCATGAGGAGCAGGATCATGAGGAGCAGGATCGTCTTGTCATCGCTGATGGAGACCATGGCCGAGGCTACGGCTTCGGGTATTTTTTCAGAGGCCAGAATCCACCCGCAGATGTTTGCCGTTCCGATAATCAAAAATACGACGCCTGTGGTCATGGCTGTTTTGTAGAAGAGTTCGGGGAAATCCCGCAGCTTAAGGGTTTTTAAAACAAACAGACCGATCACGGCCGCATATCCGACAGCGACTGCAGCCGCCTCCGTCGGCGTGAAGACTCCGGTTAGAATCCCTCCCAGGATAATGACTGGCATCAAAAGAGGGATGATCGCTTCCCTGGTCGACCTGAGGATTCTCGGGAGGGAACTCCGGGGCTTTTTGGGATAGTTCCTTTTGGCCGCAAAATAGGCAGCCATGATCATCAACAGAAACGCAAGGAGCAACCCGGTCAGGATTCCAGTGGCGAAGAGTCCGGCGATCGATACATTCATCAGGGACCCGTAGATGACCATCATATTGCTCGGAGGGATCGTCGGCCCGATGATGGATGAGGAGGCGGTGACAGCCGCGCTGTAATCGAGCTCATAGCCATCCTCCACCATGGCCGGGATCAGCATGGTGCCGATGGCCGCCGTGTCAGAGACCGCTGCTCCGGTCAGTCCGGCAAAGAAAACACTGGCCACAATATTGGCATGGGCCAGTCCTCCCCTCAGATGCCCCACCAGGATATTTGCAAATTGGACCAGCCGATGTGTAATTCCAGCCTTATTCATCATCTCGCCGGCGAGGATGAAGAAGGGCATGGCCATCAGCGTGAACATGTCCAGGCCTGCAAAGAAGCGTTGGGGAACCATGTTGAAAAGGACGGGGACATCCATTTTGACGAAGACCGCGAGGGCCGCGATTCCAAGAGCAAACCCGATCGGCGTTCCGAGCATCAGGAGTCCCAGAAAAACAATCCCTATGAACAAAAGCATCTCATTCCTCTATTTCGACGACTCCTTTGACGGGGAAAGCATCAGAAGAATCAGAAAAACGGTTTGAAGCATGGCCAGGAGGCCGGCAATAGGAATTGCAGCCAGGGACCAGACCATGGTGACGCCGAGGAGGGGCGAAAACTGATTCCTTCCGTTGACGGCCATGAGGTAACCGCGCTGTGTCAGGACCCATAGAAAGGCCAGGATGGCCAGATGGACCGAGATGGCCATCCATTTCCGGATTTTCGGCTGAAAGGCGTTAACCATCAAATTGATCCCGACATGTTCTCCCTTCATAATCCCCATGCTCACAGCGAGGGAAGCAGCCCAGATCATCAAGTAACGGGCTGCTTCCTCTGTCCATCCGAGGGGGCTTCCGAGAACATAGCGGAAGATGACGCCGAGGATGACGATCACCGTCATACCCCCGATGGCGATCATACAGGGAATAGCGGCAATCCTTTCCACGATCCAGGCAAGTTTCCCAATGAAGGAAAGAAATCCTCTTCGTTCGGAAATCAGTTCCATCTATCCAGAGACCTCATTTGACCTGAGCCTTCATCTTTTTCTCAGCCGCCTCAATCGCCTTTAAAAATTTGTCCGTCCATGTCTTGCCTTCGTCTCCCAGTTTCTCCGATATGATCTTCTGGGCGCCTCCGATGGCGAGCTTTCTGAACTGGGCGAGCTCTTCCGCGCTGGGTGTGTAGATCTCCATTTTCTTCGCGATGACCGGGAGACCCTTATCCGATGATTCGATAATCCGGTTTAAACCCCTGCCGGACATCACGGCGGTCTGGGCGGCATCCATGATGATCTCCTTCTCCGCCGGAGTTAACCCCTGGAACCATTTGTCGGTCATCACCCAGACATAGGGAGCATAGAGATGATTGGTCAGGGTGATATATTTCTGGACCTCAAAGAATTTGGCGGTATTGATGATCGGAATAGGATTCATCTGGCCGTCGACCACACCTGTCTGGAGAGCGGTATAGACTTCCACCCATGCGATGGGAGTGGCCGCCCCTCCGAGCGACTCGATGATTCCCATATGAAGAGGAATGGCCATGGTTCGTATTTTTAACCCTTTCATATCGGCAGGCGTTTTGATGGGTCTCTTCGAATTGGAGATCTGAAAAAACCCCCCTGATTCACCATAACCCAGAACTTTAAATCCCGTCTTTTTACGGATATCCTCTGCCATCTCCTGACCGAAAAGCCCATCATAGACCTCATAGGCCACCGCATAGGAATTGAAAGCAAAAGGGAGGTTGGTAACATCGTAGGCTTTATAGAATTGTGCGATGCCTGTTCCGGAGGCGATATAACTCTGAATCACCCCCTGCTGAACCTGTTCCATTGATTCCCGTTCCTTCCCCAGGACGCCTGCCGGGTAGATTTCGACCTTGATGCCCATATTCGTCTTTGATTCCACCATGGTTTTAAATACGGCGGCGATGGGGGCGGTTGGATTTTCAAAAGGTTCCTGGGGATTGAGATGGGCCAGCTTCAGGACTTTGGTAGAGAGGGCGTTCCCCGAGCCTATGAACATGACCAACATGAACACAGAGATGGTTAAAACCGTTTTACGAAATAAATTTCTGGACTTCATTTTT
>DYHU01000208.1 GCA_020724025.1 Syntrophorhabdus sp.
ATAAACTCAATATTCAGCAAATCATGTACCGGGTCATATTCTATTTTCATTTCTCCTTCATCTCCATATAATTAGTGTCTGTCTATAAACTAACGGTTTCCAAAAAGGTCGTCATTCCGGCGAAAGCCGGAATCCAGTCTTCTTAAGACCTTCTGGATGCCGGATCAAGTCCGGCATGACGGAATAAAGGAATTTATAAACAGACTCTAATTGCTGGAGCCGGCGCGGGGATTTGAACCCCGGACCTACTGATTACGAATCAGTTGCTCTACCGCTGAGCTACGCCGGCATTGACCGTAAGGACATTTAAGCAAATAACATGGACAATTCAGACCCGTTTTCTGTCTGCAAAGAGTTTTCGAGCCTGTTTATTGCCATTGAGAGTTCTATTGCTTGTCGTTCCTGCGAAGGCAGGAACCCAGGTCTTCCATGGGTTCTGGATTCCCGTTCCCCGATTAATGCCTTCGAGGACAAGTTTCACGGGAATGACATTTTCATTCATTAAGTGATAGTCGTCATTCCTGCGGAAGCAGGAATCCAGTTTCTTTGATGTAAATAATAACGGAAAAACGCTCAATTTAGATCTTATTTATCATTTTTTAGAATAGCCGTCAATCTCCGCAAAAATATTGCCCTAATTATCTCTTGCCTTTTCCAGAATAATGAATTTAGAATGATGGCAGCATAGTTTCTCGGGAGCACCTGCATTGAAAAGATTCATTATCCCCATCTTCATTACCGCCATCCTCCTTCTCATCCTTTTCACACAGATCTCCATCAAACACCTCTATCATCTTCTAAAAAATATTGATCCGTACTGGGCTGTTTTGGGATCAACAGCTTATCTTCTCGCCATTTTCCTCAGGGCTTTAAGATTTAGATGGCTGATCCACTCCAGGGAAATCCTCGTCCTTGAACTTTTTAAAATCACCGTCTTCTATCATCTATCGCTGATGGTTCTTCCCTCCAAATTGGGGGAACTTTCCTATCCCTATTTTTTAAACAGACGGAGTGGATTGAGCATGACGGAAGGTCTGGCCTCCTTGATCTCATCGAGGGTCTACGATTTCTTTATCGTCCTGATCATCTTTTTATTTGCCATCATTGGATTCCAGGGCCTTCTCCAGATTAACCTGCCGCTGACCATCTTTTTTTTCATTCTTCTTGTCCTCTCCGTCTTATTTGCCTTCTCCCATATGAACACCTTCTTAGGGTGGGGCTCTTTACTTATAGGAAAAATGAGCGGGTGGACCAGATTAAAAAATAGCAAGGCCCTCCATTGGGCTCAAAGAAAGATTCATGAGATGGCAGAGGATTTCTATGCGATCAAGGCCAGAAAAACTTATTTCTCAGTAAGCCTGGCAAGTCTGGGATCATGGGTGATGATCTTTTATGTGTTTTACGCTTTTCTGAGAGGATTCGGGGTTGAGGTGTCGTTATTAAGAGTTGTGTTTGGATCGACCATTGCGGTCATTGCCAATGCCCTTCCGATCAGCGGGCTTGGAAACTGGGGAACGCTCGAGGCAGGATGGGCGGCCGGATTCTTAATCGTGGGACTCTCCAAAGAAGAGGCCATCGCCACCGGTTTCGGGGTTCATATTCTAATCTTTCTTCTCTGCGCCATCACGGCTCTCATCTGCTGGATCTTCCTTAATGTATCCGGACAGGGACAGAAAACAATAAAGCCCTCCACCTTGTTAAAGGACAAACAGGAGGAGGGCTTTCCGGATAATGACCGCATCAGAGGTTAAGACTCAAACCCTCTGGCTGACATTTCGCTTTGAGGCCTTCAAAGGGTTCAGTTTGAAGGTGTCTTCCTTCACTTCCTTTTTAATGTGCGTGGCGAAATTACAGGTTCCCTTTGTCCATTTCAGGCTGGGTTCACAATAGGTCTTACAATGAGACCCTGCCTCATAAGTCACCACTCGGTCACACCCTTTACAGGACTCCACGATGGGATAACACCTCCCACCGTTGTAGGAACAGCCATTCTTCTTCATGAAGATACATTCTGTTCCCGGCTTGATGGTTTGACAAACCATGTCGATCTACCCCCTTTCATTATGGATTGTTTTTTTGAATGTATTGAAAATAAAGAGGATTTTTCATTCCCTCGCAAAACACAAAAAAAAGAGTTACCATTTTGGGGTAACTCGTTTTGGCACAAAACCAACCGAGATAAAAATTATTTAATATAAAAAATGATATTTGTCAAGCGGATTTCAATAGATTTTTTAAAAAAATTTCTGATTCCATAGATGACGAAGCGATTAGATGAATATGACAATAAATTTTACATGATTACTTTATCACCCAGGAACCATAAAAATCACACCTATCCACCCTCCCCCTCGATGCCTGCCTGCACGAAGCGTTTCGGCGAAGGCAGGGGGGAGGGCGGGGGTGGGGGTGGCCTTTTCGACCTATCCCCCCACCTTAATCCTCCCCCACAAGAGACTGTGTTAGAATGTCATTGCGAGGGAGTGAAGCGACCGAAGCAATCTCATAATGCATTGAAAGTAAAGAGATTGCCACGCTCCCTTCGGTCGCTCGCAATGACAAAAAAGGGATTGCGACACAGTCTCCAAGGGGGGAGGATGTTTTGTGGATATTTGCAACATAATAAGATATTGGCTTCGACATCAATCCTTATCCTTCTTTTGGTTGCAATTCTTCTGGGAAGTAGCCCTCAGGTCCATGCCGTTTCAAAGAGCATGGAGGACCCTCTTTTCTGGATCAGTAAAATCAAGAATCCGAACCGTCTTCTCTTAACCCGCTCTGAGATTGAGAAGATGAATGAAGAGAGTCTGAAAAAGCAAGACCTTCTCCTTTGCAGGGTAAAAGATATGAAGGAGGAATGGACCGGAGAAGAGATCCTCGCCTTTTTAAAAGAGGATTGGGAGGGTTTCGGAAAGACCGGTGAAATCCGATTCGGAAGGAATGGACGCCCTCTGGGTGACTCCTTCTGGAATGGATTAAGAGAGAAGATGAATCTGGATGCTTTAAAAGCACGGAATCAGCTCCTGTATGCTATGACCGTTAAGCGGACCGATATCCGGGTTTTCCCTACCGATGAAGTTTCGATGAGCGCCCCTGCGGATCAGGAATTCGACCGTTTTCAACACTCTGCTATCGCTCCGGCCTCTCCCGTCGGGATCTATCACTTTAGCCGGGACAACCTCTGGGCCTATGTGCAAACCTCCTTCATCCACGGATGGATTCGGGCAAGAGATTTGGCCATCGCCGATAATAGAAGTGAAGCAGTGATTGAGGAAAGGGGAAAAGAACCCCTGGTTATCACGGGGAATTTCGTCACAGTCTTTGCCGACCCCCTCTTCCAGCAACCGGTCTTCTCCGTTCAGATGGGAACCACACTTCCGATTCTCCTTTTCCCTGGAAAGATAAAAACCTCAAACCATCCCCTAGAGAATAACCGAAAAATTTCCTCTCCCCTCCGGCCTCGCTCCGCTCTGCGGGGCGGGCTGGTGGCCTCCGGCTCAGAAGAGCCTCTGGCTCGGAGAGGAGAGGGTCAGGGTGAGGGGGAAACAGACCATGGCCACCCCCACCTAAATCCTCCCCCGTCAAGGGGGAGGATAATAGTTGGTAAATTTTCATCGCCCGAGGGAGGCCATTCGGCTATAGGAAATTGCTATGTCGTTAAAATACCCTCCAGAGAGGGGGATGGCCGATTATCCTTTCGAAATGGATACATTTCTGCAAATGACCATGTTCATATCGGCTTTCTTCCCTATACCCAGAAGAACCTGGCACAACAGGCTTTTAAGATGCTTCACCAGCCTTATGGCTGGGGAGAAATGTCCGGGGGAAGGGATTGTTCGCGGTTTATTATGGACCTCTTCGACACTTTCGGTATTTTGATGCCCCGGAATTCCAATCTCCAGGCCAGGATGGGAATCTCTCTTGGCCCATTGGAAGGAAAGACGATAGAGGAGAAGAAGAAAATCTTAGACCGGGTTGTTCCACTGGCAACCCTTCTCCGGATGCCCGGCCACATTATGCTCTATCTTGGCAAGCATAACGGAGTCCATTATGCCATCCATAGCATCTGGGGAATTCAGAAGGGAGGGAAGTCCGGCCCCGTCTATCAGAAGATTGGAAAAGTCGCCGTTACCGACCTGAACCTCGGCAAAGAAGGTCCCAACGGATCCCTACTTCAACGCCTCACCGAAATCCAACTCATCGGTCCGGATTCTGAAGTTAAAAAATGAGGCAAGACGGAATAGAATCTGATTTGACAAACCCCGTAAATAAACTTAAAATTTCTAAAAATCAATCCCCTACTCCATGCCTCTTCCCAATGGAAAGAGATGGTGTAAAAAAAGAAAGGAATAACGATGAAATTTAAATTGATCCTGACTTGTTTATTATGTTTATGCTCTCTTCTCGCTTTTCCTTTTCACTCAATTAGCCAGCAAAAAGATCCGGGCAAAGTCTATAAAGTGGCTATTCTCCCTTTTCTCATCCACAGCCAGGAGAATCTCGACTACCTCAGGGAAGGCATCAATGACATCCTGACCTCCCGGATCACCGTGGAAGGGAGAATCATTGTCGTTGAACGGACGGTTGTGGAAAGAATCCTCTATGAGATGAGACCCATGCGTCTCGACGAGCCTGTGGCAAAAGAGGTAGGAACGAGAGCCGGTGCCGACTACATCGTCCTCGGAAGCATCACGAAGATCGGAAACTATATCAGCCTTGATGCCCGACTGATCAGCATTACCGAGGATAAGCCTCCCCTGAGCGCTTTTACACAACACAAAGGCATTGACGATGTCATGCTGAAGATTGGAGATTTCGCACAGGACATTGGCTTTAGAATCATTGGCCGTCGTGCCATGGCCGCTCGTCCGTCCGATCCTAGATCCTCACATATCATTCGGCCGGAAAGGGAGATCGGAAGGATCGGCCAGGAAGGATTGGGGTTCAAAAAAAGCCAGGTCTTCGAGTTCGAAATCAAGGGCCTCGATATCGGCGATGTGGATGGAGACAAAAAGAACGAAATCGTGGTCATGGATAACCACAACCTCTATGTCTTTAAATATGATGGAGACAAATTGAGCCTTTTCCGAAAAATTGAGATTGGCTATCACCACAACTTTCTGACCCTTGATGTGGCGGATGTGAATCGAAACGGATTTGCTGAGATTATCGTCACCTCTGTTATTGAGGATAATTTACAATCCCTCATCATCGAATACGAACAGGGAGAGTTCAGGGTCATTACAAAAAAATCGGGCTGGTTTTATAGGGTGCTCGAACACCCGAAAGACGGGCCTGTCTTAATGGGGCAGCAGATGGGGTCTGACGGACTATTTAGTGGCTCAATCTATAAATTGGTTTGGAAAAAGAATTCGTTTGAAAAGGGGCCCAAGATGGGCTTTCCAAAGGATACTAAAATTTACGGTTTCACCATAGCCGATATTCGTGGTGGCGGAAAATTTGACATGGTGATATTGGATAGATCGGATAAAATAAGGATTCTTTCCTCTGATGAAAAAACAATCTGGACCAGCAGGGAACGCTATGGGGGAACTACTAATTACTACGATACGTTAAAGAAGAAGGCCGATGGATTCAGACCACTCGAAGCACCCCCCTGGCGTGTCTTCATCCCTGCAAGAATTCTTTCAAGAGACCTCGACGGAGACGGTTTAAATGAAATCATCATAAATAAAAACTACTCTTCACTGGGCATGTTTGATAGGGCTAAGACGTATGAAAGTGGTGAGGTTTACAACCTGATCTGGGAACAGGATAGCCTGATTACCTCTTGGAAAACCAAGGAAATTACAGGATATATTTCCGACTTTCAGGTAAGAGATGCCGACAATGACGGGAATGATGACCTGGTTGTGACACTGGTGGAATCCCATGCCTCGGGTAAGATGGGCGGCAAAGGCACCAGCAAGATTTTGTTCTTTAATCTCTTCTAAACACCGTGTCCGTGTCATGTGCCCAGGGGATGTTGGGGCGGCCCTCCCAACTCACCAGCTGGCAGGTGTTTCTGTCCAGTATTCGGGAACTGGGTATTAGATGGATAGAAACAAATTAAAAATAGCTATTGAGAACAGAAATATCGAATGGCAAAGGCATGCTTTTGAAAGGATGATGGAAAGGGAAATTTCGAGGGAGATCATAAAAAAGGTTTTATTGTCAGGCGAAATTATTGAAGATTACCCTGATGATCAGCCATATCCCAGTGCATTGTTTTTAGGGTGGCTTAAAGAAGAGCCATTTCACGTAATTGCAGCTCTTGATTCATTAAGTGATTGTTGTTTTGTTATCACAGCATACAGACCTGATTTAGAGCATTTTGAATCAGATTACAAAACAAGGAGGAAGCATGGCCATTGATACATTGACAAATAAGTGTCCATTGTGTGGAGGAAGCAAAAAAACAGGGAAAACCACATTTACAGTAGATTTAGGGTTTGGTGTTGTGGTTGTAAGGGATGTGCCTGCGACAGTGTGCTCACAATGCGGTGCAGACTGGATTGAGGACAATACTGCAGCAAAATTAGAAGAGATCGTAAATGACGCTCGCCAGAAACATCATATCGTAGAGATTACAACCCTATCCGCTTAATAATTTACTCATGACGGCTTCGTCACCACTGCCTACCGCAGGCAGGCACGAACAATGAAAACCAAGCATTATCCTCCCCCTTGATGGGGGAGGATTGAGGTGGGGGTGGACATGGCACTTTCCCCCTCACCCCCGCCCTCTCCCGCCTGGGGAGAGGGGGGTAATGGGGTTATTTTCTGAGCAAATGAATTGCTTTCCTCTATCACCATCACCAATCACCATCACTATCAAAAAAAACTCTTGACATCTTTTTTTGAGGGTGTTATAGAAATTGCCAAATTAAAAGAATTTAATCTTCTTGTTCTGTTTTTTCACAAA
>DYHU01000209.1 GCA_020724025.1 Syntrophorhabdus sp.
AGAAACTTTTGAAATTACTGGACTCCCGCTGGAGTTTACCCCGCACTTGATACGGGGCGGGAGTGACAAATTTGGAATTATTAGAGGTTCCCTTTAAACTTATTTCTAATAATCACCTCCTTTCCCATTTTTTTCTGCTTCTGTCTAATGCTTTTCGAAGAGATAAGAATGTCCCAGAGTTCATCATAATTGGTAAATGCCTTCTTGCCCTTTATCCCAATTTCTTCCACAACGCCTACAAGATGGCGAGGGTTTTTCTTTTCAAAACGGTATATGCGGACGATGTAGTCAACAGAAAAGTCTGGCGTAGACAAGCTTCGCTCCTTTTATGAGGATGGATATCACAAAAGGACTCACAGATAACTCACAAATTGACTGAAATTAGAAAAAAGTTTGGAATTAGGAGATCGCCTGCCCTCCGCAAAGCCTCTGGAGGAGGGGAGTTCGGAGGAAAGGAAAAAATAAGAAAAGGGAGGAATAATAAGGAGATAGAAAGACAGGGAGATGGGGTGATGGGGTAGAATCATGAAACGAAATAATGAAACGGAGAAATGGGGAATCGGAGATGGGGAGACAAAGTGATAAATAGGAAATAATAAGAAGAAGAGTATCGAATTGAATCCAACTGTTAGATTTGTAAGGAAGAAAAGATATTGATATTAGGGAAGAGAAAGAAAAAAATATTATAAATAATCCTTCAAGATTAAAACCTTTATTTCTTTAATCTGTTGGAGTTTCTTATCGTTGGTGATAAAAATCTCTGCTCCAACATCAATAGCCACGGAAATTTGGATCGCGTCAATCGTTCTAAGAGATGAATATTGTCCTCGTAACCTTCCAGCTTTTTCAGCAATACTTTCTGAGATCTCTATCAAGCTAAGATTTTTTCCATGTTTGAGAAACTCCGCAAATCTCATCGCCAGTTTTTCATTTCCAGCTTCTATTGGTTTAGGCAAAACCTCGGCGAGAGTAATAACGGAAGTAAAGGCAGCTAAATTCCCTTGCTGAAAGGCATTAACCATTTCTTTTGATAGGGAACCAAGCTGAGGGTGAGCCTCTATATAGTAAATAATCGGCGCTGTGTCTATAAAAATAGAATTAATTTGTTGAAGCTCATCGGTAAGGGTCATGTCCTATCTTCCCTCAACTTATTAACATATTCCTGTGCATCCTCATTTTTCCATAGTCCTTTCCCAAGCCCATAGAGGTTACTCCAGTCAAGCTCTCTTTTTATTACAAGTTCTGTTTTCCTTAACGTATGGGCAAGGCTTTCTACTAATTTTAACTGCTCCCGAGGTGTAAGACCCTCTATCTCCTTTTTAATTTTTTCTAAACTAATACTTTTCCGCATTTATGGCTCCTTTCCATTCCTTTTTGATGAACTCCTTTCTGGACTCAATTAAATCATACCATTTGAGTTAGGTATGTCAAGGATTTGAATTCTATTTTCTTTTCCTCCGATTCTCAGATCATGTTGTCACACGTTCCCCATTTTACTGGTTCATTGTTATTTAGAAAGTATTTTTTGATAGAGGGTTTGGGTTTCAGGGGAAGGTTCAATCCCAAGGGCGGAAGATAGGGTCTTTTTACACCGCTTGTAAGTTGAGAGAGCTTCAGCTTTTCGGCCAAGTCGCTGATAGCATATCATGAGACGTCGATATAATTCTTCAGCTAATTCCTCCACATTGAGACCTCGCTCGTAACATTCCAGAGCTTTTTCCCACTGATCCGTCTACTCCCAGTAGCGTCCAATCCAGCTTAGATTTTTTAGGAATTCACGCCTCAGACGCTCCCGGATAGAAATTATCCAGCTCTGTTCGGCCTCACCGGCAAGAAAAGGCCCCTTGTATAATTCAATTGCTTTTTGGGCCGACAAAAATGCAGTCCCAGTCATTTCCTCTTTTTCTTTACTATCGATTTGCCCCAGAATACGCTCAAAGGCCCAGACATCCACCCAGCAATATCCTGGATTAAGCGTTATCCTGCCTTCCCGGTACTGTATCGCTTTTTCATGGCCAATTAACTTACGAAAGCGATGTAAGGTCATTTCAAAAGAGTGATGAGCCACATCTCCATCAGCCTCGGGCCAGAGGACGTCCTCTAATTGGTCCTCTCTTACCCCTTTGCCTCCAAAAGCAATCAAGGCCTTGAGCAAGGCCAGAGGTTTTTGTTGGGTCTTCCTGGAAAATTGGATTGGTTGTCCATCTTTCATTAATTCAAACCGACCCAGGGTATAGATTTTTATAGGCCATGGCCAATTTTCTAAATGAACTGGCGGGATCTCTGGAATCAGATTGCACTTCCGTATAAGGTCTTGCACATATTCCACTTCGATCCCGGCCCCCAGTGCCTTTTCACAGATTTTCGTCATGGCAGATGGTTGAACAATGAAGGTGTCCAGATATCCCTCCTCTTTCCCGATGGCTAATGCTTCCCGGAGGGATGACAAGGCAGATTCGTCCTTGCCCTGATCAAGAGCAAACAGGGCCTCAGCCAATAAGACCCAAAACGGGAAGATCTTGCTCTTTATCTGTTGGGCAATACTTGAAGCGTATTTAAGATGGTTTGTCGCTTCTTCTCGCTTTCTGAGGTGATTCATCACATGCGCTTTTGCCAGATTACAGTAAAGTGAGCTGAGAGGAGATCCCACATCGTTACTCAGTTTCAACGATATTTCTGCATGAAGAGAGGCTTCCTCAGGATTTCCCCGGAGCAAAGCTTCTTGCGTTCTAAGAAGATGGTAAAAACATTTCATCCATGATTTTTGTTCTCTTAAGGATGAAGCCATTTCCTCCAGGAACTTCCCGGCTGTTGCAGGATCATTCGCCATCAGGGCGCTTGATACACCTGCTCCTAATAATCCGTAGCCGACCCCATGCAGCATACCCGTAGTTCGGGATAGTTCAAGTCCGTCGAATACAGATTTTAAACACTTTTCATGCAATCTTATTTGCCTGAAATATGTGGCCTCCACATATTTCGTTAAGATCAGAGCGATTGGTGGAGCATCCCTCAATTGCGCCAACTGTTGTAAAGAGTTCATGACCAGCATCGTTTTTCGGAAATCACCCATGAACATGAAATATTGTGCGAGACGGTTCAAGGTATGAAGTTTCTCACCTATGTTTGAAGAGGCTTCTGCAAGGGAAAGGGCCCGGTCCGTCCATATTTCGATTTTAGGATGCTGTGGTTGTCTGTATAACAATGCCATAAACATATTGGTTGCCACCCGAAGCGCGATCTCCTCGGAAGGGAATCTTTTAAAGCATTGCATCAATTCCTCAAACACAGAAATCCATTGATCAAGTGGTTTAAAGTCTTCAAAAGCAAATGTTATGGATTCAACAATCCCTGACCACCCCAGGAATACCCCTGCTATATTTCCTTCAGTCTTAAATCTTTTAAAGGCCTTCCCAAAGTAGGGTTGGCTTAGCGAAGGATTAAAGGGACGGCAGCATGTCCCCATCCAGTAGAGGAGCCATGGATTGTTCTCCAAGATTTCTATGGGGAGACTTTTCAGCCAATCTTCGAGAGGATGATATCTTCCCTGAGCTACCAACTGTGGGGCATGTTTGATGATTAAACGAACCAGTCCGTCCCAGTCGCTCACATTACGAAGAAGTGAAACGGCGTCCTCTGTCTGACCTGCTTCCACAATGAGTTAGGCAGCACGGTGTTGTAACATCGAAAGGGTTTCTGAAGAAAAAGTTTCCTTCGCACGGGTGAGGAGAAACTCCCTGAACAAAGGGTGATACTGGTACACGTATTCAGCGTGGATACGTTTTTCAGTGAAGTAATTATTCCGGCTTAATGCAGAGAGGATCCGGCCTGCATGAGGAAGATCTGTAAGTTCTTCCGCCATTTTCGCTGTCATCTTTGGTAGAACAGCTGTCTTAAGGAAAAAATCCTGAATTTCCTTATCCGTTTTATCAAAAAGCTCGGTTCCGAAATAATCGAGAATTTCATCCGATGTGTGCTTTCCAGGTAACCGGGGCTGAATCCCCCTTCTTATACTCTCTAACATCAGGACCAATCCCGCCGCCCATCCGTCCGCCATTTCATTCAAATGTTTTACTATCTCTCTTGAAAGCTTCTGCTTCGATCGAAGCCGAACCATTCCAACCGATTCCATAAAAGTCAATCGGAGATCGTCCCATCCCATAACCTCCATCTGATGATTGGCGCGCAGGCGTATGAAGGCTGAAGGCGGCTCGGTGCGGCTGATCAGGATCACGTTAACGCCTTCAGGAATTCTGGATACTCCATTGAGAATGATTTCATGAAATGGTGATTCAGATGGGACTTCTTGATAGTTGTCGAAAACAATGATAAATCCCCCTTCATCCCCCTTTTTCAAATCCCCCCTTCGCCCCCCCTTTCGTAAAGAGGGGGGGATTAACCGGCTGTAAAGCTCTTCAAAATATCGTTGGGTGAATATTGGAATACCTTGGAGATATTCTGGAGTGAGGAGAGGAAGGGGTTTTCGAAATCGAGGAGAAGCTCTCTTTGCGGCCTGACCCAGGTAAAAGAAAAAAGTCGCCGGATCTGCATCACCGGAGTCTATCTGGTACCATAAACAGGGGAGTTTGCGGGCTTGAAAATAACTTGCAACAAAAGTAGTCTTCCCACAGCCCGGAGGCCCGGAAACCCAGATCACCGGCTGCTTTCGCATGCGATCCAAGAGTCTAAATAGCCGCTTCCTGGAAAAAACACCTGAGAGGATGGGACGGGTAATTTTACTCATAGATATAAAAGTGAGCTAAAGTTTATAAGTGAACTAAAGTGCCTAAAGTGATAAAAAATTCTACAATGGAGAATCATTTATTATGAGACCAGTCTATAAAAGCTGGACGGAGGTGTCAACTGGAAATGAGAAGGGAGAAATGAGAAATGGAAAATGGAAAATGGAGAAAAAAATTACTGTCCGACGGAGAGTTTGAGGCGGGTGATGGCACGGAGGAGTGCGATTCTCGCTCGATCGATATCGATATCCGGAGTCCTGTCGGAAAGCCGTTTTTGCGCTCTTTCCTTTGCCCTTTGTGCACGGGCCGCATCGATCTCTTCAGGCCGCTCTGCGGCCTCTGCCAGGAGGATCACTTTTTTCCCGTCCGTCATGAGAAAGCCGCCGCTTGTGAAGAGGCTCAATTTCTCTCCGCCGGGTTTGGTGATCTTCGTAACACCGACCTGAAGGCTTGAGACAAAAGGGGTATGTCCGGCAAGGATGCCGAAGTAGCCGACCGTGCCCGGTGCGATCACGGATTCGATCGGCTCACTGAAGACCACTCTCTTTAATGTCACGACATCAAGGATAAAAGGTTCTGTTTCCATATCATCTAAATATCATGGAATGATGGAATGTTGGAATGATGAGAAGAAAATACGAATGCCCCAATATTCCACTATTCCAGTATTCCAATATTCCTTGTTTTTAATGCGCTCCTTCTCTCAATTTCTTCGCTTTTTCGGCCACCTCTTCGATCTTTCCGACCATATAGAAGGCCTGCTCCGGCAGGTCGTCATGTTTTCCTTCGATGATCTCCTTGAATCCTTTGATCGTATCCGGCAAGGGGACATATCTTCCCGAAGAGCCTGTGAACTGCTCCGCCACAAAGAAGGGCTGAGAAAGAAATCGCTGAATCCTCCGTGCCCGGTGGACGATCAGTTTGTCCTCCTCGGAGAGTTCTTCCATTCCGAGGATGGCGATGATGTCCTGGAGTTCCTTATAGCGTTGAAGGATCTGTTGAACGCCACGGGCGACACGGTAATGTTCCTCACCCACGATGCGCGGGTCGAGAATTCTTGAGGTGGAATCGAGAGGATCGACGGCCGGATAGATTCCCAGCTCTGCTAGTTGCCTGGAGAGAACGGTCGTGGCATCGAGATGGGAGAATGTCGTAGCCGGGGCAGGGTCGGTCAGGTCATCCGCAGGCACATAGATGGCCTGGACCGATGTGATCGACCCTCTTTTGGTGGAGGTGATTCGCTCCTGGAGTTCTCCCATTTCGGTTGCGAGGGTAGGCTGGTATCCCACGGCTGAAGGCATCCGGCCCAGCAGAGCCGACACCTCGGACCCTGCCTGGACGAAACGGAAGATGTTATCGATGAAAAGGAGCACGTCCTGTCCTTCTTCATCCCGGAAATATTCCGCCTGGGTAAGGGCGGAGAGGCCGATACGAAGCCTTGCTCCCGGAGGTTCATTCATCTGTCCGAAGACGAGAACGGTCTTTTCAATAACTCCGGAGGCCTTCATCTCGAGCCAGAGGTCGTTTCCTTCCCTGGTCCGTTCTCCCACGCCGCCGAAGACGGAGAACCCTCCGTGCTCTGTGGCGATGTTGCGGATCAACTCCATGATGAGAACGGTCTTTCCCACTCCGGCGCCGCCGAAGAGGCCGACTTTCCCGCCTTTGGCGTAGGGTTCGAGGAGATCGATCACCTTGAGGCCTGTTTCAAAGACCTGATTCGAAGGAACCTGTTCTTCAAAAGGAGGCGGAGGACGGTGAATGGGGTATCGTTTCTTTGCCGGGCAGTCGCCTAATTTATCAATCGGCTCTCCAAGAAGATTGAAAACCCTTCCCAGTGTCTCCCTTCCCACGGGCATGGTGATTGATTCTCCAGTATCCACTGCATCCATTCCGCGGACCAATCCATCAGTCGTGGACGTTGCTATACAGCGAACGACATTCTCACCAAGATATTGAGCCACTTCGATGATCAATTTCGTCCCATCCGGTCTGTCAATGCGGATCGCATTGTATAGGGCAGGCAATTCTTCAGCGAAGAATTCGATATCCACTACCGGACCGATGACCCTCAACACTTTTCCAACCTTCAATGTCGTACCTCCTATCCTAATCCCCCCTCGCCCCCCTTTAGAAAACTGATCCTTACCCATAAGTGGGGGCGCTGGACACAAGGGT
>DYHU01000210.1 GCA_020724025.1 Syntrophorhabdus sp.
GGGAAGCCATTCCGGTGGTGAAAGATAGATCGATTCTCTCCATGGGAGAAGGATTTACCCCCCTTGAAGAAGCGGAGTTCCACGGCCACAGAGTATTATTAAAGATTGATTACCTTTTTCCGACAGGCTCCTACAAGGATCGGGGGGCCACCGTGCTCATCAGCAAGGTGAGGGAACTGGGAATTAAAAGGGTGGTGGAGGACTCTTCAGGCAATGCGGGATCAGCGATTGCGGCTTACTGTGTTAGGGGAGGGATCGGGTGTGACATCTATGTCCCTCAATCGACCTCTTCCGGGAAATTGGTCCAGATTCAAACTTACGGAGCCAATTTGAAAAAGATCGAGGGTTCGAGGGAGGAGACAGCGCGGGTGACGATGGAGGCGGCAAAAAAAACCTACTATGCCAGCCACTGCTGGAATCCCTACTTTCTCCACGGGACAAAGACCTTTGCCTTTGAGATCTGGGAGCAGATGGGTTGGAAATCTCCGGACACGCTCATCCTTCCTGTTGGGCATGGGACGCTTCTGCTGGGAGCCTTCATCGGTTTCAGGGAGTTGAAAGAGGCGAGGAGGGTTAAAAAGATTCCAAAGTTGGTGGGGATTCAATCGGCGGCCTGTGCCCCTCTCTATCAGGCGTTCCGGAATGGTTTGAGAGAAGCTCAGCCCATTGAAAAGAGGGAGACCATGGCAGAGGGAATTGCCATTGCAGAACCTGTCAGAGGAAGACAGATTCTAAAGGCGATCAGAGAGACCGGCGGGGAGGTGCTTGCCGTATCAGAGCAGGAGATCGTATCCGCCCTGGGAGAGATGGGCCGGAGAGGTCACTTCATCGAGCCCACCTCTGCCGCCACCGTAGCCGGACTGAAGAGGTACTTAAAAAAGAAGAGGGGTAAAGAGGTCATCGTATCGAGCCTGACAGGGACAGGCCTGAAGGCTGTTGAAAAGATATGCCACTTGACAGCCTTTGAATAGCTGGTTAAATTATCTGCACAAAAATCTTTTTGAAAGAGGCTTTAGGAATAGACGGAGGAGGTAGGATTATGGGTCAAATGAGAATGAGGCAGGGTTTATTCTTTCTAATCGTTGTGATGTGCATCTCTCTTCTTTCTCCTCTTTTTGCTTTTGCTGCGGAGGAGAAGGAGAAGAAGGACCTGAGACCGGAGCGTGGGATTACCCTCTACCCGGAATTTTCTGCGGTGTCCATCGCAAAGGGGGAGGCCGTTCGGATGGAGCTGACACTCGAAAATAAAGGCCGGACAGATGAGACGATCGATGTGAAGATCTCGACAGTTCCCAAAGGATGGAAGGCGACGATGAAGGGAGGCAGTTACCTCGTCGCTGGACTGTATGTGGCCAATGGCAAATCGAGGAATTTGGCCCTGAACCTGGAACCGGACAAATCCGTCGGGCCCGGAACCTATGTCTTCCAATTCGATGCTCAAACAGCGGATGGGAAATTCACCTCCACCCATAAGTTAACGGTGAATGCTCAGGAGAGAATCCCCGGCGCAGATGACATCCAGATCACCACATCCTATCCCGTGTTGAGAGGACAGACCGATGCCCGGTTCGAATTTTCCCTCGAAGTGTTGAATAAGAGTGATAGCGATCGAGCCTTTAACCTCGCGGCCATCGGGCCCGAGAAGTGGGAGATCAACTTCAAGCCCGCCTATGAGGCCAAACAGATTTCGAGCCTCCGGATGAAAGGGGGACAGAGCCAAACAGTCGCTGTCGAAGTGTCGCCCCCCAGAGAGGCGAAGTCAGGGGAATATCCAGTCCTGGTCAAGATCAGTTCGGGAGAGCAGAAGGCGGAGGCGAAGTTGATGGTCGTGCTCACCGGTATTTATAAACTGGATGCAGGGACGCCCACCGGAATCCTATCGCTGGAGACGATGGTTGGGAAGCCGGCGATTGTCTCTCTCTTTGTGAAGAACACCGGGTCGGCCGTCAATCGCAATGTCGGTTTCTCTTCTTTTAAACCTGAGAACTGGGAGGTGAAGTTCAATCCCGAAAAGATCGAGGCCTTAGATCCCGGGGCGTTGAAACAGGTGGAAGTCACCATCACTCCAGCCAAGGAGGCGCTGGTGGGCGATTACTCCGTCGGGTTGCTGGTGGATGGCGAGAAGGGAAGCAGCAAAACCGTGGAGATGAGAACGACGGTGAAGGCTTCCACGGCCTGGGGATGGATCGGAATCGGGATCATTATCTTTGTCATCGCAGGCCTGTGCGGCCTGTTCATCTGGCTGGGGAGGCGTTAAGGTGAAAGGACAGATTATCGTCGAAACAGAGGAGTTGACGAAGAAGTATGGGGCCCTGACCGCAGTGAATCAACTCAACCTCGAAATTGAGGAGGGAGAGGTCTTCGGATTCCTCGGCCCGAATGGAGCGGGCAAGACAACGACGCTCCTCATGTTCCTCGGCCTCACCGAACCCACCTCCGGAAAGGCGAAGGTCATCGGATTCGATCCGACCCGGGAACCTTTCAAGGTGAAGGAGAAAGTGGGTTACCTGCCTGAGAATGTCGGCTTTTATGATGATATGGATGCGAGGCAGAATCTCCGGTATATTGCCCGGTTGAACCGGATCTCCGATGAGGTCACAGAAAAAAGGATCGACTACTGGCTGGAGATGGTCGGCCTTTCAGGAGAGTCATCAAAGAAGGTGGGCGCCTATTCGAAAGGAATGAGACAGCGACTCGGGATCGCAGAGGTATTGATCAAGGAACCGAAGCTCATCTTCCTCGATGAGCCGACGATCGGCCTCGATCCCGATGGAACGAACCGGATGCTCGACCTCATCCATTCCCTGAGCCGGGATAAGAATATCACCCTCTTTCTTTCCTCCCATCTGCTCGATCAGGTCCAGAGGATCTGTGACCGGGTGGGGATTATGATCAATGGGCATCTGGTGGCGATCGGTCCCATTGAGGAACTGGCAAAGAAGAAGCTGGGGTTGGGCAAGGAAGACTATACGCTTGAAGAGATCTATATGAAGTACTTTAAGGAGGCTTAAATTGCACGGGATCTTGACGATATTCAGAAAGGAGATGGGGGACCATTTCAACAGCATGCGGTTTCTCCTCATCTCAGCCCTAATTGTGATGGTCGGCGTGATCATCACGTCCATGGTAGGGATGGCGATCCGGGAGGAATTGAAAGGGATGGCCAAACCCTCGCTCATCTTTCTGCTCCTTTTCACTTCGACGGGGAAACTCTTCTCCTTCGTTCAATTCATCGGCTTTTTCGGCCCCCTCTTGGGCATCTTTTTAGGCTTTGATTCGATCAACCGGGAACGGGTTTCAAGAACTCTTTCGAAACTGGTCTCCCAGCCGATCTTCCGCGACTCGATCATCAATGCCAAATTTCTCTCCGGTGTGGCCATCATCGCGATTGTCCTGGTCGCCACCGTCCTCCTCATCTCGGGACTGGGCATCCGGTTGATCGGAGTGGTGCCGGGTGCGGAAGAGGTGTTGCGTCTGGTCATCTACATCGTCATCAGCCTTCTCTACATCTCCTTCTGGCTGGGGATATCGATCCTCTTCTCCGTGATCTTCCGGAGCACTGCCACCTCCGCCCTGGCGTCCCTGGCCGTCTGGATATTTTTCTCTTTCTTCGTAGGCTTGGGTGCAAACGTGATGGCTGACGCGGTTGCTCCAATCAGCCAGACCGCTTCCGGGGTTGACGCCGAGATGCTGATCCGCCATGAACGGATCCAGAGGGTGACCTCCTCCTTGTCTCCCATGGCGCTTTACAGCGATGCCACCACCACGATCCTCGATCCGATGAGGAAGACCACGAGGACATTGATTCTGATGGGGCCCCTGGAAAGGTTTTCGATGAGTCGCTTCCAGAACCCTCTTCCCCTTATGGAAAGCATCTACATCGTCATTCCCCATATCATTTCGATTGTGGCGATCACATTTCTTTGCTTCGGAATCTGTTATTTCGTTTTTATGCGACAGGAGATCCGGACCATCTGAGTTGCAAGAGATGGGGAGATTGGGTGATAGGGTGATTTTCTTAACTGTATTTCTCCCTATCTTCCCATCGCCCCACCTCCCTATTTAATCCTTTAGAAAACCATGTCCAATCAAAAGCGAGAAATCTTCGGCTGGGCCATGTATGATTTTGCCAACTCGGCCTTTGCCACCACGATTCTCGCTGTCATCTTCAATCACTACTTTGCCACGGTGGTTGCCGGAGGGGAGAGAGGGGTTGAACTTCTTGGATTCCGACTCCACGGCGCCTCCTTCTTCACCTTCTCCGTCTCGCTCAGCATGGTGATCTCAGCCATCCTCGCCCCGTTTTTAGGCGCGGTGGCCGATGCCTCAGGTTCGAAGAAACGATTCTTGATGGCCTTCTGCTATACCGCCGTTGTCTTCACCGGCCTCCTCTATTTTGTCCGGGAAGGAAATTACTGGCGTGGGGCGATTTTTTTCATCATTGCCAATATTGGTTTTGCCGGGGGCAATGTCTATTACAACGCCTTCCTTCCTGAAATCTCGAACGATCAAAATATCGGTCGGATCTCCGGCCTCGGATGGGCCCTGGGATATATCGGCGGAGGGGCGCTTCTGGCCATTAACCTGGTGATGTTGAAATATCCCAGACTTCTTGGGTTTCAGGAAGGGTCTTTTTCGGTTCAGGACTGTTTCCTCTCGGTTGCTTTCTGGTGGCTCATCTTTTCACTTCCCACATTTCTTCTGTTAAAGGAAAGGGCAACAGCCATTCCCATTTCCGGAGGAAACTACTTCGTGGAAGGATACAGGCGTCTTAAGCACACCTTTGGCCGGATCAGGACCTTCAGGGAATTGTCGAAATTTTTAGTGGCGTATCTGATTTATAATGAGGGAATTGAGACCGTCATCGTCATGGCATCCATCTTCGGTGCGAATGTTTTGAAGATGGAGACCGGGGAGATCATCCTCTTCTTCCTGATGGTTCAGGGGATCGCCTTTTTCGGCTCCCTGGTCTTTGGTTTCCTGGCCGATGCGATAGGAAACAAGAGGACCGTGATGATCTCTCTGGTCATCTGGTCTCTTATCGTCGTCTGGGCTTTCCAGTTGGGGATCATCTGGGATCCCAGAACAGAATACTGGATTTTGGGAATATTAACAGGCATCGTGCTGGGCGGAAGTCAGGCCGCCTCCCGTTCCCTTCAGGGAATTTTTACTCCCGATGCGAACAGCGCTGAATTCTTCGGTTTCTTTGCCGTCTCAGGGAAGTTTGCCTCTGTCTTCGGGCCCCTCATCTACGGAATCCTGATCGCCCTCACCGGAAGCGTCCAGTCAGGCATCCTCTCGGTCCTCGCCTTCTTTGTCGCCGGAGGAATCCTCCTCTGGACAGTGAACGAAAAGAAAGGAATGGAAGAGAAACAGAATCCGGTCCTTTAGGTTTATCAAAGATTCTTTCTCAATAATCTCTTGACAAATCATTCTTGATTACTTAACATAATTGTTAAGAATTATGGAACAATCCGTTGCCGAACAAAAAGCCCGTGAATTGGGAATTGACAGGACTCAGGTGGTCCGTGAGCACTGGGAACTCATCATTCTGAAAGGGCTTTATGAATCACCCCAGGGTCGCTATCTGATTTTTAAAGAGGGAACAGCCCTCCGGTTAGCCTACGATTCTCCAAGGTTTTCTGAAGACCTCGATTTTTCACTGACCAGAGATGTGATGAAAGGCAAATTTCTTCCACTCATAAAAAAAATCATTTCCCCTTTTCCTGAGTTGATTCAAACTGACCTTGAAGAAAAATATTATGCTTACCTGGCCGAAATTAAAGTCACTCAGAATTATTTACCTTTACCTTTTCGAATCAAAATTGAAATCTCAAAGAGAGAAATAAAAAATTATCAATGGGAGCTGAAACTTCTGAATTCCCCGGCCACGGTCATACAAGTGATGGCACAGGTGGCGACCCTGGAACAAATTTATCAGGATAAGTTGAACTGTCTGAAGGGGAGGGGCAAACCGAAAGATCTTTTCGACCTCTGGTACCTATCCGAAAGACTTAGGATCCCTTATGCCCCGAAAAAAATGGAATTAAGGAGGAAGGACGTCATCCGTGATCTGCGTAAATATTTACCTAAGGAATTTTGGCCAGCCATTGAAAGGCTTATCAGATGAAAGGGATTGAACTCCTAAAAGTCTTTCAGAAGATCAATAAACCCTTCTACACGGTTGCTGATTTGGAAAAAGTCACAGGCCTTCCAAGAAATAGCCTCTATGTGGCCTTGAAGAGATGGGTGGCGGGGGGCATCATCGAAAGGGTGGCCCAGGGCATTTACCTTCCAATGGGAAGCCTTATTTCAATGGAAACCTTGGCGGCTCAACTCTATCTTCCCAATTACCTGTCCTTCGAATCGGCTTTAGCCGGTTATGGGATTCTGAACTTGATTCCTTATACAATAACTTTTGCCACTCCCAGAAAGACGAAGAAGTACCTCCTTCGAAAGCAAGAGGTCGAATTTAAACAGATTGCCCGGGACCTTTTCTTCGGATTTGAAATGAAGAATGGAATCTATATCGCCTCACCCGAAAAAGCTTTTCTGGATGAAGTCTATTTCTTAGCAAGAGGGAAAGCCACCCTCGATTTTGACGAAATAGATGCCAAGAAACTGTCTATAAAAAGATTGAAAGATTATTCCAAACCATTCCCGCCTTATGTGAGAAGGAAAATCGAGGAAATCCTTTCCAAACGTTGAACGAATCCCTTTTTCCCTCCCCCTTGGACGGGGGAGGGTGAGGGTGGGGGTGAAGTTAATACCGGAACCGAATTCTATATTTCACTTTCACCTCTTTATCTTTTTCTACGGGTACATTGAAACGGATCGAGTGGGCGCTTAGCTTTTCGTAGGGGTGGGTGTTCGAGAGCATCTCCCAGTCGCC
>DYHU01000211.1 GCA_020724025.1 Syntrophorhabdus sp.
GAAGAAGAGTATTTTGCGAGGATGGAATTCGAGAAGAGGAAGCAGGCCGAAGAAAATAAACAGAAAAAGTTAGCCGGGGAGGAGAAAAAAAGACTTCAAGAGCTTCATTATATGAGATGCCCGAAGTGTGGGATGCAATTGATTGAAATCGATTATAAAAATATCAAAGTGGATAAATGTTCCGGTTGCGAGGGAATCTGGCTCGACCCGGGAGAACTTGAAGCCGTATCGAAACTTGAAAAATCAGGATTAGACAAACTGTTTGGCGTCTTTAAGAAATAAACCCCTCACCCCATCCCTCTCCCCTTGGGGGAGAGGGGCAGGTGAGGGGGAGAAAGGAGGTGCCTCTTATGAACATCTTCAAAAAGCCCCAGTGGAAAAAAGAGGCTTTAGAAAACAGTCGGGGCTTCCCCATAATCCATAATGGAGAAGCCCCTCTCCTGGCTTTAAATATTTCGGATCGCGAACTGATTAGCCTACCAGGGTGGCTAAGTAGGCGGCTCCGAGTTTATCAATATGATCCTTCACATTCTCAAAGTAGTTGAAATGCTCCTCCTCGTCCTTGAGAAGCTCTTCAAATATCTCTTTTGAAATCTGATCCTTTTCGGCCGCACAGACTGTAGAGGCGTCGTTATACATCTTCATGGCCGCCGCCTCAAGGCCCATATTCGTCTTCAGCATCTCGCCGATGCCCTGCCCTTTTTTGGCAACGCTATCGGGTTTGGAGGTAGGTTCTCCCTTCAGGAAGAGAATCCTCTCCGCCAATTTCTCCGCATGCTTCATCTCTGCGATGGCAATCTCCTTAAATTTGGAGGCCAGTTTGCCAAAGTCCTGGTCTTCGAGTTCGTAGTGCTGGGCCATATACTGGGAGATGGCGGTCAATTCTCTTGACCGCGCCGCATTCAACAGATCAATCACCTTCTTGCTCATATGCCCTCCTTTCTAATAGGGATGATTTATAATATTTTATAACACTGAACATGATGTAAGACAAGAAAAATTTTCTGTTTGTCATTTAAGAATTAAAAGTGCACCGTTTTTTGTGGATTTAAAGTTTAAAAGTGCACACTTAATTTGTCTAAAATCGGCCATGGTAGGCTCGTTAACAAAGACATGAGAACCAGATGATGAAAACCAATATTTTCCCTCTCCCGCTGGCGGGAGAGGGTTGGGGTGAGGGTGGTCTCCAGGTTATTCCCCCTCACCTTTCTCCTCTCCCCGAGGGGAGAGGAGGTGATAGGGTGTGCAATTTTAAAGTTTAAACGGTGCACTTTTAAATTTTAGCTAACAGCAAAATTTTCTGTTCTTTTCACCCAGGGGAAAAAGCTTGTCAATCGGGCTTCAGAGTGTTAAAAATGACTGGAGAAAGGAAGAGGAAATGATCGTTAAAACCTATTGTGCCAGGATGGATCACGGGGGTTGCGGAATTCTGGTTCACGTGGAGGATGGTAGAATTAAAAAGATCGAGGGCGATCCGGATTCCCCCTTAAACCAGGGAACCATCTGCGCCAAAGGCCTTGCCCAGATCGAAAGACTGAACCATCCTGACCGTCTCACCTATCCGATGAAGCGAACAGGGGAAAGGGGAGAGGGAAAGTGGGCCCGTATCTCCTGGGACGAGGCGCTTGAGACCATTGCTAAAAAGATCGGTGAGACAATAGAGCGCGAAGGCCCGCAAGCCATCTCCTTTGCCCAGGGAACGCCCAAAGGGTTGGAACTCTTCCTGATGATCCGGCTTGCCAATCTCCTTCGTATCCCCAATATCTCCACGCCCGGCAACATCTGTCACATGCCGAGGGAGACCGCATCCACACTCACCTGCGGCTTCTTTCCGGTTCCCGACTACGATCATCCCCCTTCCTCTGTCCTGGTCTGGGGAAGCAACCTCTTCCAGACGAATGAAGAGGGGGTGATAGGCTCCCAGTTGAAAAGGGCTCTGGATCGCGGAGCCAAACTAATTGTAATCGATCCGAGAAAAACGACTGCCGCCTCCAGGGCAGACCTCTGGATTCAACCCAGGCCTGGGACAGACCTATTTTTAGCGCTGGGAATGCTCAGGGTCATCATTGATGAGGAACTTTACGATCAAGGTTTTGTGGAAAATTGGACGAAAGGTTTTCCTGAATTGAGAGAACATCTCCGGCGCTATCCTCTCGAAAAAGTCTCAGAGATCACATGGGTCTCAAAAGACCATACCATTGAGGCAGCTCGCCTCTACGCCCGGACCAAACCCGCCTCTCTTCATTGGGGAAATGCCATCGAACATAATATTAACAGCTTCCAGTGCGCGAGGGCGCTGCTCATCCTCATGGCGATTACCGGGAATCTCGATGTCCCTGGCGGAAATGTAAACCGAGTGGGTCCGGCCGTTATGAGGCCCGGAGAATTGGTCCAGATCAAGAAATTTCCCGAGAAGAAAGAGAAGATCCTCAGCCCGGAATTCCGACTGGCAACGATGATGGGTTTTGTCCCCTCTCAATTGATCGTAAAGGCCATTCTCACCGGAAAGCCTCATCCCATTCGTATGATGTATATTCAGGGCGGAAATCCCCTTCTCAGCTATGCCAATTCAAAAGAGACCTTTGAGGCTTTGAAAAGATTGAGCTTCTTAGCCCTCTCGGAGATATTTTTAACCCCCACGGCCCAAATGGCTGATATCGTCCTGCCTGCGGCCACCAACCTGGAGTTCGATGACATCGGCCATTTCGGTCTTCCCCACGGGTTTATCCTGGCCCGGCCCAAGATCGTTGAACCGGTTGGGGAGTCCTGGCCCGATTCAAAAATCTTAAATGAACTGGGCCGACATCTTGGCCTCCGTCAATATTTCTGGAATGACCTCGGGGAATGCCTTGACGAAATTCTCAAACCCGCAGGGATGACTTATGACGACTTCAAGACCATCGGTATTTTAAAGGGGAAGTGGGAATATCGGTCCTATGAAAAGAAGGGTTTTTCAACCCCTTCAGGAAAGATTGAAATCTACTCCGAACAATTGAAAAAGTGGGGATACGATCCCCTTCCCTGCTCTCTTGATCTCCCCGGACCTTCCGGAGAATCTCTCAAAGAGTATCCGCTCATCTTCACCTCTGCCAAAGACCCCTTTTTCTTCCATTCAGCCTACCGGAACATCCCCTCCCTTCGCAAACTCTCACCGGATCCCGTTCTCCTCATTCACCCTGACACTGCCTCGCAATCAGGGATTGAAGAGGGGGATTGGGTCGCCGTAGAAACGGAGATGGGAACAATCCGGCAAAAGGCGAAATTGGATAAAGAGATCGATCCCCGGGTTATTATCCTCAGTTTTGGCTGGTGGTTTCCCGAGCGAAAGGATCTTGAACTCAGCGGTTGGAAAGAATCGAACCTCAATGTTCTGACAAATAACAACCCTCCCTATGAACCGGCGATCGGATCCACCCCCCTTCGAGCCATCCCCTGCCGCATCTATAAATCGAAACCCTTTTAATATAACAAAAATCACTCAGTTATGTGGGGTAATTCCATCTCATTGATAGTAGGAGTCGATAGTCCCGCTGGAGGCGGGATAACCCCGCCTCCAATATAGGCGGGACAGGAATGTCCCGCCTATCGGGGTAATTAAATTTTTATCAGGAATTTTGTGACCCCCCATAAATTGGGAATTACATCTAACTTTTCAATTTCCTTGACAATTTCGTGGAAACGGATAAAATTCAAAGAATTTAATTCGGGGGTTAATGCATCTGAAAGCGCTGGTCACAGGAGGCACAGGATTTATCGGAAGTCATCTGGTTGAGGCCCTTCTCCAGAGAGAGGTCGAGGTCCGGTGCCTTGTCCGGAATAGAAGTGATTTAAAGTGGTTAAGAAACCTCCCCATCGAACTGGCGGATGGCGACTGCAGTGACAAGACCTCTTTGCAAGAAGCCGTAAAAGGAGTCGATCAGGTATTCCATCTGGCAGGCCTGACCAGGGCCCTCAAAGAGGAGGCCTACTTTGAGGTCAATGCAAACGGAACAGAGAACCTGATCCATGCCTGTCTTGAAATGAATCCCCATCTGAAGAAATTCGTCTATCTCTCAAGCCAGGCCGCCGCAGGTCCTTGTCAAAACGGGGGAAGGAAGAAGGAATCAGACCATTGCGAACCCGTCTCCTCCTATGGCAGGAGCAAACGGAAGGGAGAGGAGTTCTGCCTCGAACATGCCCATGAAATTCCCCTTGTCATCCTCCGGCCTTCCGCTGTCTATGGGCCAAGGGACAGGGATGTCTATGCCTTCTTTAAGATCCTCACCAAAAGAATCAAGCCCAATTTCTCCCGACAGGAACAGCACATCAGCCTCTGCTATGTCCAGGACATTGTGCAGGCCACTCTTCTGGCCTCGGATTCCAGGGAGTCAGGAGGGGAAATCTTCTTTCTCTCGGACGGTCACGATTACCGTCTTGATAAAATCGGCGATCTATTCGAAGAAGCTATGGAAATCCATGCCTATCGAATTCATATTCCGGGGTGGGTGATTTCCGGAGTCGCTTCTTTTTCGGAATTTCTCTCCAAGTTTTCCGGAAGACCTCCATTGATCAATAAGGGTAAAGTGGAGGAGATGATTCAGAAAAATTGGCTATGCGACATCACAAAGGCTAAGACGCTTCTGGGATTCGAACCCCGGTTTTCCCTTGCGGAAGGAATAAAAATCACTTATGAATGGTATCGAAAAGAAAATTGGCTATAACATAGGATGAGGTGGGGTATGGATGTCTTTGAGAAATGTGTGAAAGTTAATGAACAGTACCGAGAGGTCTTTGATAGCGGAAACTATTTTTTCTTTCGCAAGCTCGAATCCCCCCAGGATTCAGAGGTTATGGTAAATGGAAGACGTGTAATCATGGTCGGCTCCAACAACTATCTTGGCCTAACCAATCATCCAAGGGTGAAGGAGGCCGCCATCAAGGCCATCGAAAAATTCGGAAGTGGCTGTGCGGGATCACGCTTCCTCAACGGGAATCTCGAAATCCATGAGGAACTGGAGGCAAAGTTGGCCCGGTTTTTCCGAAAGGAGGCCGCCCTCGTCTTTGCCACTGGCTATCAGACCAATTTGGGCGCCATCTCCGCTCTGGTAGGAAGGAATGATGTGGCTATCATCGATAAATTTGACCATGCCAGCATCATCGATGGCTGTCGCCTCTCCTTCGGTCAGGTCAAGAAATTCCGTCACAATGACATGAAAGATCTGAAAAGGGTTCTGGAAGGAACGCAGGATAAAGGAAAATTGATCATTGTGGATGGTGTCTTCAGCATGGAGGGCGATATTGCCGATCTTCCCACGATTATCAGCCTAGCCAAGGAGTATGGCGCCAGGGTGATGGTTGATGATGCCCATGGCGTCGGAGTCCTGGGACGAGGAGGAAGAGGCACGGCAGAGCATTTTGGACTGGAGAATGAAGTCGATATCATCATGGGCACCTATAGCAAATCCCTGGCGGCCATAGGAGGGTTTGTCGTTGCCTCATGGGAGGTGGTTAATTTTATCAAACATACAGGCCGCTCCATGATCTTCAGCGCCAGTCTTCCGCCTGCGCTGGTTGCCTCCGTGAGCACGGCCCTGGACATCATTGAAGAACAACCCCAGCTCATAACGCAACTCTGGAAAAATACAAGGAAGATGCTTCAGGGTTATAAGGAGCTGGGTTTTGATACCGGAACGAGTGAGACGCCCATCGTCCCCATCATCATCGGCGACACCATGAAGGTTTACGGGATGTGCAAACTCCTCTTTGAAAACAATGTCTTCGTCAACCCGGTTGCCAGCCCTGCAGTCCCTCCCGGTAGAGAACTCCTCAGAACGAGTTATATGGCCACCCATACGGAGGAACAGTTGGATCGAGTCCTGGATGCCTTCAAAAAGGTGGGAAAACAGATGGGCCTGATCTGACGGAAACGAGCGGGATGATAGCGCAAAAACTCACCCTTCAGGAGGTCAAGACCCGTCAGGACCTCATGGTCTTCATCAAATTCCCTTGGAGAGTTTATCAGGGAAACTCCTACTGGGTTCCGCCTCTCATTAAGGATCAACTCCAGAAATTTAGCCCAAAATCCCCCTTCCTCTCCCATGCGGAGATGATCCTTTTCCTCGCCTATCGGGGTGGAGAGACAGTGGGGAGGATTGCAGGCATCATCGATCGCCATTATATCGAGTTTCATCAGGAGAAGGTTGGGTTCTTCGGATTCTTTGAGTCAATCGAAGATGCTGAGGTGGCCCAGTTGCTTCTCTCATCCGTGGCGGCCTGGCTCAGGGAACGGGGAATGGAGAAGATGGCAGGCCCCATCAATCCTTCCACCAATGATGAATGCGGTCTTCTGATCGATGCCTTCGACTCCTCTCCCTGCCTCATGATGCCTTATAACCCTTCCTATTACCCCGCTCTGCTCGAAGATTTGGGTCTCCATAAGGTGATGGATCTCTACGCTTACTGGCTTGAAAAAGATATCTTTAACTATGACCGCCTGGACCGCATCACCGGCCGGATCCTGCACAGAGAGCCCCGGCTCTCTGTGCGGCCGTTAAACCTTCGCCGTTTCGACGAGGAATTAAAGATCATCAAGGACATTTACAATAACTCATGGAGCAAGAATTGGGGATTTGTTCCAATGACCGAAGAGGAGATTGACGATCTGGCAAAAAACCTTAAACCGATCATCGTTCCCGAGATTGTCCTCTTTGCCTACTGGGGAGAGACACCCGTTGGGTTTTCGGCCGCCCTTCCCGACTATAATGTCGTCCTCAAACACCTCAACGGGAAGCTGGGGCTTCTGGGGTCGATCAAGTTTCTCTATTTTGCAAAAAAGATCAAGACCGTCCGGATCATGCTTCTGGGAGTGAAACATTCCTTCCAGAAAAGGGGCGTGGAAGGGCTCCTCTATAT
>DYHU01000212.1 GCA_020724025.1 Syntrophorhabdus sp.
AGGACATATTTCCGTATGGCCTGGGGAGTAGGCAGGCCCTGAAGGACCCTTTTATTCTGAATCAGAGGAAGAAGAAGTTCCTGGAAACGCCCCCCGCATGCGCATCGATCCAAACCCTTGCCGGAGGAACCCCGTTTTACCTGATAGGGAACCATCCTGTCCTGAAAACATTTGGAGCATCGGAGGACGCTTTTCGAACCGGACATCTTTCCTCTTTTTGCCAGTGGCTTTCCTTCGATCTCGACGATGTCCATTGCAAAATCGATTACACGTGCGTTGGTAATGGAAGTCCCCACTCCATAGGCATCGACTACCGGGTTAAGGCTCAGGATACGCTTTTCATCGAATCCGCCACTGACAAAGATCTTCACATGGCCGAATCCCCTCAGGTTCAGTTCCCAGCGGATCTCCTCAATAATCTTTTGGAAGTCTCCCCGTCTTGAACTGGGCGTGTCGAGCCGGATGCCAAAAAGCCTCTTTCCCAGGGCTTCTGCCACGCGGATGGCCTCTATTTTTTCGTCATTGAACGTATCGATCAAGGAGACCCGCCTAACTTTCGGATGAATCACCTCATCAAAGGCCTTTGTTGCTTCTACCGTATCGCCTATCATCAGAATCAATGCATGAGGCATGGTGCCGGAAGGCTCCTCATGAAGCATTTCCGCATCCTTCACAACGGATACGCCATCACAACCGCCGATAAAGGCATTCCGTTCCACCATGGGGGCGATCGCCGGATGGATCCGCCTTGCCCCAAAACTGATGACCCTCCGGTCTCCCGCCGCCTTCTTACATCGGGCAGCCTTTGTTGCCACACCCGAGGCCTGGCAGAGAAGACCTAAAATCGAGGTCTCATAGAGACCGAATTCCGTATACATCCCTTCGATCTCCATCACCGGCTCATAGGCCCGGAAGATCGTTCCCTCCTTCATGGCCCTCACTTTGACGGGGAGGTCTTTGAGGAGATAGACCGCCTCCTCAATCCCTGCCAGCACTCCCCATCCGTAGTCCTCCGGAAACCGTTTGGCAATGAATTCAGCCTTGACCCGTTTATCGATCTTCTTTGCCTTGAGGACTTCCATCGTCCTCGTGAAATAGACATCCGTGTACTTTCCAGCCTTTATATCCTTTGGATCGGCGATATGAAACATCGTTTCTTCTCCGCAAACGGTATTGGAATTTTATTCTATATAACAGAAATTTGCCGCCCCTGTCTATAAAAATATTTGTATCAATTTAACGCAATAATTTTGTCATTCCTGCGGAAGCAGGAATCCAGTGGTTTTAGATTCTGGATTCCCGTTTTCACGGGAATGACATAGGTAGAGGCTTTTTCAAAGACCTGAAGTGTTACAAATACTTTGATTTAAGCCACCTTTTCACTCCTGCCCCTCTCCCTGTAAAATCCTTTTCTCGCCTTTGCGCATGGGGATCAGGACCGCCGCAATACAAAGTCCCAGAACCATGGCAAACGAACACAAAATCCACGCCCATTGAAACCAGACGAGGCTATCCCTCCGGATGCCCGTCATAAAGATGCTGTAGACAGGACCGGCTTCAATGACGATCACCGCCGCAATGAAGCCCATACAGAGGGTCATATAGATCAATCCCCCCAGACTTGTCACCGATTGAGTCGGGCTTTCAGACTTAAAATCAGGATAGATAGCGCCCAGTCCTATTCCCATGGCAACGATCCCCGGGACCATGAAAAAGACCGTGAGCATTGAAAGGATCATCATAAAGGGCGTCACACTCAGGAGGATATTGGTCAAAACGATCAACAACTCGGAGAGAAGGAGAAGGGGGATAAAATAGACGAAGAACTTAATCCAGAGGAAAGTGCGGATCGATAGGGGGGAGGATCTCACGATCCAGAAAGCCTCTCCTTCAAGGCTCACCGCCGGAAAGACAAACCTCGCCGAAACAGCGCTCAGAACAAAGGCGGCCAGTCCCATATTTAAAAAGGAGAGAAGATTCTGGAGGTATTCCAACTTCATGGCGCTTCTCTCAAGGGGAAGCACGGAGAAATTATAGAGGTAGATCACGATCAATCCCATCACCAGAAAGATCTGAGACCACTGGGTCTGGTCGCGGAAGAAGGTCTTGATCTCCTTTTCGACAAAGGCTCTCACGGGTCGGGAAAGCCGATTGAGAAGATAACCATATCCTAACTTCCTCCACCCAATAAATGAAAAGAGCTTTCCGGCTGAGGTCTGCGACTTTGACAGACCCTCGAAGTAAATCGCCCCTGAAATCCATGTCGAAATAAAGATCAGGGTGATGGCGCCGCTCCAGGAGAGGGCCGTATGGAAGAGAGCGCTTTTCCACGAACCGGAAAGGCTTGCTTTTAATATATCAGAGAACCAGGTGGTCGGCAGAAAAGGAGAGCTGGGGGACTCGAGGGTCTTAAGATAAAGAATGAGAGAAGTAAAGGATTCCGGATTGACGAACTTCTCCGGCCTGATCAATCGAAAAGAAAGGATCAGGAGGAGCGCCAGCAGAAGGCCCATGAACACGAAGACGCTTCTGATCCGTCCTGCCGGCAGAACAACGGCGGCTATCATGACTATGATGGCGCTGAGACTCGAGGCAATGAGACAGAAGGGCAGGACATTGAGGCCCACCATCGCATAATAGAACCCCCCTGCCTTATAAACGATGGCATAGGATAGAAAGACGGGAAGGCTGTAGATGAGAACCATCCATGAACTGTCGAAGGTCGATTCAATCCAGCGTGCAAGAAACAGTTTCTCCCTTGATACAGGCATGGAATGAACAAGAGAGAGGTCCCTTGCCAGATAGAGTTTGGCGAGGGAAGTCAGGATGGCGCTGAAGATGAGGAGTGAGAAGAAGGTGATCAATGTCATGGAGAGAAGTTTGTAAGCGAGAATATCGCCAAAGCCTTCCACGCTCTGAAAATACCTGAGGACCCGGTAGAAGATGGCAAACATGGTTCCCCAGAATGAAAGGCCAATGGCACCGAAGATCAAAAACCGGAGCCTTCGGCCCGAGACCCTTCGGTTTTTTAAGGATAGAATTCGGGGCTTCAGAAGGACAAGGACTTCTCTCACAGGAGGGACTCTCCTTCGGTGAGGATCAGAAATACTTTCTCAAGATCCCCTTCTTCAATCCGGGCCGAATCTTTCAGCTCCTCTACTGTTCCTGTGGCAATCAACACCCCTTTGTGGATGACCCCGATTCGGTCACAGAGATCCTCTGCCACACTCAGGGTATGGGTTGACATAAACAGGGTCGTCCCTTTTTTCGCCAGATCCCGGAAAAGATTTTTGATCATCCGGATACCTGCGGGATCGAGGCCAACCATGGGTTCATCAATCACGAGAACTTTGGGATCGTGAAGGAGGGTGGCTGAAATGATCAACCGCTGTTTCATCCCATGAGAATAAGATTCGATCAGTTCATCTCTCCAATCATAAAGGGAAAATTTATTTAAGAGGGACTCAGACTGCTCCCTGAACAGGCCGTCCTCAACTCCGAAGAGGTCTGCCGTAAATCTTAAAAATTCCATCCCTGTCAGCTTTTCGTAAAGAAAAGGCCTATCCGGGATGTAACCCATCCTCTTCTTGGCCGCCTCAGGTTCCCCGGCCACACTGATCCCGTCAATGGTCACAGAACCCTCTGTGGGCGCAAGGATTCCGCTCATCATCCGCAGGGTGGTCGTCTTACCCGCACCATTGGGACCGATAAATCCGAAGATCTCCCCTTCGGATACGGAGAGGTTGAGGCGGTTGACCGCCACAATATTTCCAAACTTCTTTGTGAGATTCTTTAATTCGATCATGCCGATCCTTCCTTATTTTCGCCGATTTAAATCCCAAATTCCAAATCCCAACAAAATAGAAAAATAAAAAACCTCCTCCCCCCATGGCGGGGGAGGATTAAGGTGGGGGGGATAATTCAACTGTTGTTCACCCCCACCCTCGCCCTCCCCCATCGAGGGGGAGGGAAATTATTTTTTCATCGTTCTTGGACGAAGAAACCGCCATTGGGAACTAAATAGTGTCTGTTTATAAACTAAAGGTTTCCAAAAAGGTCGTCATTCCGGTGAAAGCCGGAATCCAGGGTTCTTAATCCCGCCAGAGGCGGGACTGGATGCCCCCGTATCAAGTACGGGACAGGCTTCTCAAGTCCGGCATGACGGAATAACGGAATTTATAAACAGACTCTAATTTGTTATTCTTAAACCTGTCAGGAACAGGTTTTGTGTTTGGAAGTTACTTAAGAAGATTCCAGAATTTCAATTCTTACCCTTCCAATAATACCCATCAGATCGATCTGTTGCTCCGTGCCCCGCACAAAACGGAGGTGCGTCACGTCGGCAGGAAACTGGCCCATGACCGCATCTGCCGTGATCCATCTCCCGAGATGGAGGACATTCCATGCATGATAATAAAACCTCCCATTCTGATAGACGAGACCGGCTTCGACCTGCGCCGGAATCCCCGATGCCCTTGCCAGTGCCGCTACCAAGACCGCATGTTCATTACAGTCTCCGACCCTATTTCGAAGCGTCTCAAGAGCATTGGGAACAGAGAGCACCGGTCTTTTCTGAATGTTCTGATGAACCCATGACACAAGCTTCTTTGCCTTTAGGAAGTTCGAATCTCCCTCTGAAACGATCTCCTTTGCTTTGGTCTGAACCTCATAATGGTCGGACTGAATGAAGGGGGTCGATTCCAGGTATCTCTTTTCCTCTCTGGAAATTTTACCTTCCCCTGGAACCGATTCTTTACGAACCGTCAATACCCCGTCTTTAAACAACTGCCTATCCCCGTTTAAAAATAATCGCTTTTCCTCTATCCCTTCCAGCCTCAGCCTTAATTCACTCAATCGATCAACATCCGTGAAGGATTTATTCGCCGGAATAGAGACGATCTCAGCAAGGTCCGCACTCGATGAAATAAGAACCTTTCTCAATGCTTCCTCTCTGGTCGTCTGCTCCAGTCTGATTCCAAGAGATCCCTCCTCTTTTAAAACCGTCCCCTCTTTCCCGACCCAGGCGAACTGAGGGACTCCCATGAAATCGACCGAGACTTTCTTTGCCCTTTCCTGCCGACCCATGACGGAAATGTCCTCTTCGGATAGGAACGTCACCTTAACAGGCCTCTGTGCCATGCTCATGGGATCAAAGACATGGAAGCTCCGACTATCACCAGGTTTCAAACTCTCCTGGTTCATCGATTCCAGTATTCCTAAGGGAAGATAAACCTTATTTTCAATCGGAAGATCGATCCTCTGTTCAGAACCTGTTGGCCCGCTATAAAAAGTGAGCCTATTGTCCTTGATCCCACCCCTTGCCTTAAAATGGAAAAGACTCGATTGGAGTTCAAAATCGAATGTGGAGAGGGCAAGATGATGATCCAGATCTCCGACCGTTCTATACCGGATATCCTGAACCATTCCCAGGGTATTGATCCGCATGAAGACCGATTCCAGGATCCGATACCCTTCAGCCGTTTTCAAAAATTGACGGTGAACATAACCGATCTTCTGCTCCCCCTGGTATATATCCATCCATATCTCTCGGCCTCCTATGGATTGGAGATCGGAAACAGGATGGATGCTCTCGTTTTCTCCCCCCTTTTGAAAAAGACCGAGTCGTACGGTGAAAAGAAAGATAAAGATGAACGCAAATGCAATTCCAATCACCCGGTTTAGTTTTATTCGTTGCATGGCTACCGACCTTTTTTTATAATATATCATGTTTGCCCATTCGTTCAACCCATTTATAAAAGGCACCGGGGCAACTATCTCTGAGGCGGTTGGAGTGGAAAAAAAGGTTGTATCGCTCTTGCTACTCACAATTTTTCTCCTCCTGCTTTCGGTTCAATCTGTGGAGTCTTCTTCCAATAGATTGCTTCTCTTTGCGGGTGCGGCAAGCAAGCCTGCAACCGAAGAGGTGATCAAAGACTTCCAGAAAAAAACCGGTATCCCTGTAGATGCGGTCTTCGGGGGTTCGGGGTTTGTCCTCTCCCAGATGAAATTGTCCAGAAGGGGAGACATCTACTTCCCGGGTTCCTCTGACTTTATGGAGTTGGCTAAAAGAGAGGGCCTTGTCTATCCTGAGTCAGAAAAGATCGTTGTCTATCTTGTCCCCGCCATCAATGTCCAGAAAGGGAATCCAAAAGGGATTGAATCCCTGAAGGATTTAACCAAAAAAGGAATCCGGTTAGCCATCGCCAATCCTGAGATGGTTTGTGTTGGGACTTACGCTGTGGAAATCATCGAGAGAAATCTGAATTCGCAGGACAAGGAGAGTCTCAGGAGAAATCTGGTCAACTACACGGAGAGCTGTGAAAAGACAGCCAATGTCATCTCCCTGAGAGCGGTCGATGCAGTGATCGGCTGGAGGGTATTTCAGTATTGGGACCCGGAACGAATTGAAACGGTCTATTTGAGACCCGAAGAAATTCCAAGAATCGGCTACATTCCCGTTGCCATCTCTAAGTTTACTCCGGACAGGGCCCTGGCTCAGAAATTCGTCGATTTTATACTTTCTCCGCAGGGAAAGTCCGTCTTTCGGAAATATAACTATCTAATGGACCTCCAGGAAGCACACCGCTATACAAAACCCGATGCGCCGGCGGGAGGAGAATATATTCTCCCAAAGGAATGGAGGACAAGGTAACAATAATCAAAATCCAAACTTGAATGATTTTTAATGATTGGAATTTGGTTATTGGTTATTATTTGGATATTGGAATTTGATTATTGGTAACACTTTAGCCTTTTGAAAATTGTTTGGTGATTTAGCCCAATAAGCTTGTCATTCCTGCGGAAGCAGGAATCCAGGGGTTTTAGATTCTGGATTCCCGTTTTCACGGGAA